>NZ_JACIYL010000483.1 GCF_014359955.1 Thermogutta sp.
AGATCTCGATGGAATGCTTGACGCCCTGATCCAGCACAAACGTCAGCTTGGGTGTCCACCGCGTTTCGATCTTTTCTGCGCATTTCGCCTGCAAAAAGCCGGCAGCACTTTGCAGTCCACGGAGTGTCAGTCGCTGCCGCTTTTCATCTCCCATCACAGAAACATGGACCTTGGCGAAGCGGAGGTCTTCGGAAACCTCCACGTAAGTGACGGTGACATCCCTCACACGAGGGTCCTTCAATTCGAAGAGGATCGCCGAACTGACGACATGGCGCACGGCTTCGGCGAGTTTCAGGGCACGTCGCGAGCTCATAGCGAGTTCCTCTCCGGAAAAAGGGACGGATTGCCTGTTTTTACATTATTACGGAAACGGGAATGACGACAGTCCGCCATGCGGGGAGGCACTTCGGGACGACCCACCCGACTACGAGGCGGATTGCCCCACCGTTTCGAAGCTCCGTTTGACTTCCTCCACACGATAAGCCTCGAGAATATCCCCTTCCTTGATGTCGTCGAAACCGGCGAGCCTGATACCGCATTCGTATCCTTCGCGGACTTCCCGCACATCGTCCTTTTCGCGGCGGAGAGACTCGATGGGGTAGTCGCCGACGATGCGGTTCTGGCGAATCACGCGGAGTCGGGCATCGCGGGTGATGATGCCGGAGAGCACACGGCAACCGGCCACATTTCCCACCTTGCTGATACGGAACACCTTTTGAATAAGAGCCCGACCCAATTCGACCTCGCGCTTTTCCGGCTGGAGCATGCCTTCCAAGGCTGCTTTGAGGTCGTCCGCCACCTGGTAAATGATGTCGTACCGCCGGATTTGCACGTTGAGCTGTTCAGCAAGCTGTCGGGCATCCTCGTCCGGCACCACATTGAAGCCGATGATGACGGCGTCGGAGGCATCCGCCAGGTGGACATCGGCCACGGTGATCCCACCCACCAGGGCCTGAATGACCTCGATCTTGACCTCGGGATGCTCCAGTTTGGCGATTTCTTTGAGGATAGCCTCGATGGAACCCCGGGTGTCCGCCCGCAAAATGATGTGCAGCGTTTTCTTGTCCTTCTGGCTGAGCTGCTCGAAGAGATTTTCCAGGGTGACGTGGGAGCGGGTCTGGGCCAACTCCCGCTGGCGAGCCATCTCCATCCGATGTTCGGCAATCTTGCGAGCCTTGGCGATGTCCTCCAGGACCACAAAGCGGCTTCCCGCCTCGGGAACATTATCCAGCCCGATGACATCCACAGGACGCGCGGGCGGGGCTTCCTGGACCCGTTTGTGCGGCTGGAGCGGGTCGTACATCGCCTTGATCCGGCCATGGGCCGTGCCACACACCACGATATCGCCCGGCCGCAAAGTTCCCTTCTGCACCAGGAATTTGGCCACGACGCCCCGACCGGGCTGGAGAGACGCCTCCAGACAGGTCCCGCACGCAGGCCGATCGTAGTTGGCTTTCAACTCGAAGATATCGCCCAGCGTGATCAGGGTATCGAGCAATTCGGGAATGCCCTGGCCGGTGAGGGCGCTCGTCCGCACCATTTCCACGTCCCCGCCCCATTCGGTGGGAACCAGTCCCAGCCCTGTCAACTGCTGCATCACACGTTCCGGTCGCGCGCCGGGGAGGTCCACCTTGTTCAGGGCCACCACGATGGGCACACCGGCTGCCCGCGCGTGGCTGATCGCCTCTTCCGTTTGGGGCATGACGCCGTCATCCACCGCCACCACAAGGACCACGATATCGGTGCAGTTGGCGCCCCGAGCCCGCATGGCCGTGAACGCTTCATGCCCGGGCGTGTCCAAAAACGTGATCGGCCGACCGTTCTTTTCCACCTGATACGCGCGGATATGCTGGGTGATTCCGCCCTTCTCTTTGGCGGCCACGTTCAGGCCCAGGATTTTATCCAGAAGGGACGTCTTACCGTGATCCACGTGACCGAGGAAGGTGACAACCGGCGGCCGGGGCCGGAGCGATTCTTCCGGATCCGGAGCGTTCCAGATGGCCTCGATTTCTTCCTCCGGATCGGCTTCGGTGCGAAAGCTGACGTCCACTCCCAGTTCAGCGGCGAGGAGCTCGGCCGTCGCCTGATCCAGCGTTGCATTGATGTTGGCCAGGGTCCCCATTTCAAAGAGTTTGGCGAGGACCTTCTGAGCGGGGAGGCCCAGGGCTTCCGCAAACGAACGAACCGTGCAAGGGAGTTCCAGAACCACGCTGCTTTTCCGAGGTGCGGCCGTTGAGACACTCCGGGTACGACGGAGTCGAGTCTGTTGCGTGGTGGTCGTTTCGGGTTCGAGGTCCTCTTCTTCCTCGACCCTGACCACCTCTTTCTTACGTTTGAGCTTACCTACCCCGGCCTCCTTTTCCAGGAGTTCTTCCTTATCCGTTACTTTACCACGGCGCCCTTTCTGCCGGGGAAGGACCGGCAGGGCCTCTTCCGCTCCTTCTTTGTCTTTTTCTTTCTTTTTGCCTTTTCGTTTTTCCTCCTGTTGCCGGAGGAGGTGCCCTGCCAACGGCATCGCCCCCATTTTAGACGCTCGGATGGCGTCCGGCGGCAGGCGGATTTCCGGTTTCTGCGGGGGCGGCTCCTTAGGTTTCGCCACCGGCGCCGGCTTGGGCTGCGGTATCGGCGCCAATTTAACCAACCGCGGAAGGGGCGGTTCGGACTTGCCTTTTTTCTCCTTTTTGGGGGTACCAGGCGGAGTAGCCCCCTCGCGTCTGGTCCGACGCAACTCGGGAATGGGGCGAATCGCGGCGAGTCGTTCCGGGTCGATCGGCGGGACACCGGCCGTGGTGGGCGGTGCTTCGCTCGGGGGCTGACTCGCCCCAGTCTTCTCCGGTGCCTCGGCGGGAGGCGCCGCACCCGTTTCAGCCGTGCTTTCCGCAACCGGGGTGGGCGGGGCGACCTCGGCCTCCGCGACCGCAGGCGAAACTTCCACCGGCGGCGTCGGCGGGGTTATCTCCTCGGCCTGGGGGACAGCCGATGTTTCGGGAGGTGCCGCCTTCTCTTCCTCGACGACAGGCTCGCCCTGCACAACCTCACCCGGGGGAATTGTCTCGACGGAGACAACCGGCTCGACCACAGGCGGCGTTTCCGGCGGTGCCTCCGCAACCGTTGCCTCGGTCGGTCCTGCAGTCACTTCCGGGGTCGCAGGAGGTGGCGCGGCTTCAGGCGGGACGGCCTCCACCACGGACGCCCCTTCCGGCACTGCTTGCGTCTCCTGCGGTGGTGCCGTCTCGGCTCCTGCAGCGGTTGCCGGCACCTCTTCCGGGGTTGGTTTGGGCGCACCAGGGACGGTCGGCTCCGGCCCTTCCTTCTTTTCCGGCTTTTCCAGTTCTTTGCGCTGAGGCGGAGTCGGCGGCAGCTTCTCGACCTTTTTGTCGAGAACTGGCA
>NZ_JACIYL010000484.1 GCF_014359955.1 Thermogutta sp.
GGCCCGGGTTTTCGTCCTCCCCGGTCCAACTTGTTATCCAGCCACCGCTTTAGTGATGGGTGAAATCCAAACGACCGGTTGCGGCGTCCGCGGTGCCGACACACAATGTCTTTGACTTTGTTGGCTTTCCACTGGTGTCGTAGGGGAACGAGCAGATGGAGATGACCCATGTGGCGACGAGCAACGGTGGTGATGACAACTTGGATGGTCGGTCTCGTGTCGATCGGGTTGGCTGTTTGCCGGGCACAAAGTGCGAACCCCGACGATTGGCCCGACGCCTGGACGCAGATCAAACGCCTGGGACGAGGTGTCAATATTATCGGTTATGATCCACTCTGGCGGGATCGATCCCGAGCAAGGTTCCGCGAAGAGTTCTTTCCCATGATTCGCAAGGCTGGTTTCCAGCATGTGCGGATCAATCTCCATCCTTTCCGCGACAATCCCGACTACAGTGGGGAAGGTGCAGGATTGCGGCCGGAGTACCTGGAAACACTCGATTGGGCCGTGGATTGTGCTCTTCGGGCAGGGCTCCTGGTGGTTCTGGACTTCCACGAATTCACCGCCATTGGAAAGGAGCCGGATCGCCTCAAAGCACGATATATGGCTTGCTGGCAGGCGATCGCCGAGCGAGAAAAGAATCGACCGCCCGAAGTGCTGTTCGAGCTTCTCAACGAGCCCAACTCGGCGATGACACCCGAACTGTGGAACATCTGGGCCAAGGAGGCACTGGGCATCGTTCGGCGTTCCAATCCGAAACGGACCGTGATCATTGGCCCGGGTCAGTGGAACAACATTGCAGCCCTCGATAAACTGGAACTCCCCGACGATCCGAACATCATCGTGACGGTGCATTATTACAGCCCCTTTGACTTCACGCACCAGGGCGCGCCCTGGGCAGGAAAAGCGGATAAGGTCGGCATTCACTGGGGTACCGAACAGGATCGCGAAGCCGTGCGGAAGGACTTTGACCGTGCCCAGGCTTGGGCCGAAAAGCATCGACGGCCGATCTATTTGGGCGAGTTCGGTGTGTACGACAAAGCCCCACAGGAAGATCGGGTGGCCTGGCTCAGTTTTGTGACCCGAGAAGCCGAGCGCCGCGGATGGGCCTGGGCCTACTGGCAGTTTGATGGCGACTTCATTCTCTACGATATTCCCAACAATCGCTGGGTGGAACACATCCTGAAGGCTATCATTCCCGATGCCCCACCGGTAGCACCTTGACGGTGGGATGGTGTTTGCAGGCTTGTGCCTTCGCACCCGGCAGTTGGAATGTGACCGATTTTGACGATGTCGCGCGGCAGCCGTTTCTTCCGGCTGTCGTTTTTGTTGCGCAGGCATGGCAAGCATTGCATTCCATGGCTGGAGAGCTTATCTTCAGAGTCGGTTTGTGGCAGCACAAATGTCCCCATCAATGCCCGTGATCTTTCCCACCTCAACCTGCATGTTGAAGGAGATGGCCATGTCTGCATCGGCAACACCGCGTGAAGAAAAGTCTCGGCAGAGCACACGGCGTCATTTTCTGATGACCAGCGGGGCAGCGGGCGCTGGTGCCCTGGCCCTAATGGCGCGGGCGGTGCCGGCCGTCCATGCGTCGGAAAGCCACACCATCAGACTCGCGCTCATCGGTTGCGGAGGCCGGGGCTCCGGAGCGGTCAAAGACGCCTTCTCTGTGGCCAACGGTCCTGTGGAGCTGTACGCGATGGCGGATCTCTTCGAAAACCGGCTGGCAAGCTCGCGAAAAGTGCTTTCCGAAATGTTCGGCAAGCAGGTCAATGTGGAAGGCCGCTGCTTCATCGGTTTTGATGCCTATAAACACGCTATCGATTGTCTGCGACCGGGCGACGTGGCGATGCTTACCGGATATGCGGCATTTCGACCGACCCAGCTTGAATACGCCGTCAGCAAAGGTGTGAACGTCTTCATGGAAAAATCGTTTGCCTGTGATCCGGTGGGTGTGCGTCGCGTAATTGCCGCAGGCAAGAAAGCCCAGGAGAAAAACGTCAAGATCGCCGCGGGGCTCCAGTGCCGACATTCGGTCAATCGACATGAATTGATTCGGCGGATCAAAGATGGTGAGTTGGGCGACATCATTTCAGTTCGGGCATACCGTATGGAAGCCGTGGGACCTCTCGGACCCAAACCCGCCGATGTTCCCGAACTGTTCTGGCAGATCCGGAATTTCTTCCGGTTCTTTTGGGTGTCGGGAGGGCTCTTCAGCGAAATGGATATTCACCAGATCGACGAAATCTGCTGGATTAAAGAGTCCTGGCCGGTTCGCGCCCACGGCGTGGGAGGCAGGGCCGTCAACAGCACGGATCGCAGTCAGAATCTCGATTCCTATTTCGCTGAATGGACGTTCCCCGATGGCACACAGGGGATCGACGTCGTGAGATATGTTCCGAACTGTTACAACCACTTCGCCACGTACATTCACGGCAGCAAGCGGGCGGCGCAGTTTTCCGGGCCGGTGCACGCCGGCATCGTGAGAATCTTCAAGGATCAGAGGATTGACGAGGACAACATCCTCTGGGAGGCTCCCAAGGAGAAGCTGACGCCCTGGCAGGCGGAATGGGCCGACTTTTTCGATTCTATCCGCAACGACAAGCCCCACAACGAAGCGGAACGAGCGGCCCTGGCCAATCTGGCGGCCATCATCGGTCGGGCGGCCGTACACTCGGGCCAGGTCGTCACCTGGGAGGAAGCGATGGCCTCCCAGTTCCAGTTCTGTCCCAACATCGATCAGATGACGGCCGAGACACCGCCGCCGATCCAGCCCGATGAGCGAGGATTCTATCCGGTGCCGGTACCCGGCCAGTGGAAGGAAATCTGACCTCGGCGGGGAATTGATTCCAGACGACGGCGGCCTTTTCGGACGGACCTGCTTGTCAGGTCCGCCGCTTAACGTTGGATCATCGATTCCCTTTTGCCGGGGACTGAAGTCCCGCGCCGAAAGCGGGGCTAAAGCCCCGCACTCCATATGGAGTGCGGCGATTTATCGCCGCTTTTTAGTGAAGGCTTTAGCCTTCACAACCTTGCCGTCGGCCCGGATGGCACGACGACGACCCGTCGGTGTGGAACCCGACCCTCCAATCCACACAATGGAGGGACCTGCTTGTCGGGTCCGATCAACACCGATCGATCACCCATCGCCCTTCGCCGGGCACGACAAGCGTGCCCCTCCGACTTTTCGAAGGGATCTGCCTATCAGGGCCGCTTTTTGGGTTTTGCGCATCGTGGGCCATATTGGAGGGCCCGGTTTTACCCTGGTTTGCGTGCGCAACTCCGGCCAGATGGGCGCGCTCTGCGATTGGTTGCCGCCCCCGTGGCCAGACATCTTTGGTCGGTACGAAGTGGGCGGTTAATTGTGCTTGTGGGGGGGCAATGG
>NZ_JACIYL010000485.1 GCF_014359955.1 Thermogutta sp.
GTCGATACCGATCCCTGGAGGACGGTCAAAGGTGACGGCTGAACGCAAGCCACGAACCGCCGGTTCTCGCCTTACCATGCGCTGTCAAAAAGCAGATATCGCTCAGCCCGATCCCAGCAGTCCGGCGAAAAGGTCATTGAATCCCCAACCAGTCGGATGACCGATCACTTCTCCAGCGGAGAAACCGACAGTTTGCCCCAATTGCTGGCAATACACCCGGATTCGGTCCAGGATTTCAGGCCGGTGGGCAAATTGAGATTCATAGGCCGCGATCGCGCGGAGCTTCGGATCCAGGCTGTCACCGATATTGACGACAACCGGATGCCGTCCTGGAAGGACCGTGTAACGAAGGGCGAGAAAATAATGCAGATAAAAGTCGACCGTATGGGGCGGCAGCCCTTCGAAATACTCTTCCCATTTCGAAAGACGGCTATAAAACACGGCGGCTTCCGTAATTCGGCCTGCTTGCTCGTGGTCCGGGGAAGCCATGGGGGTGGACACGCCTAATCCCAGCACCCACCGCGGTTTGAGGATTCGGAACTGGTGAGCCAGCGCGATCCGCGCTTCAAAGCTGTCAAACAGTCGGCGATTCGGTAACGACAGGACGACTCGGACCTTAACCTGGAGCACCTCCGCCGCTCGGGCTGCCTCGGCCAGCCGCTGTTCGGGGCTGGGGCAATTCGGCGTTGGTTCTCCATCGGTGAGATCGACAATACCCACCCTGTAGCCCCGCTGACTGAGCGAATGCAAAAACCCGCCACATCCAATCTCCACGTCGTCGGGATGGGCACCTACCGCAATGACGTCGACCGTTTCCTGAGCTGATTGCCGAGTATCGTGAATAATTTTTGCCGTCTCCATCATTTTCCCATCTCGCTTGGATCGTCTCCCCGCAAAACATCACAATGCCCTCTCGCAGTGTGCGATCGAGGGCAAGAGGTCTTCCCGATCAACCCGTTCGAACCCGTTTGTCGCCCCCGCTCCGGTTTGCCGGAAAGCTCACACCCTCGTTTCCCTAATTTTGACCGTGGACACAAGAAAAGTGGGGTTGAGTGCCTGAAAGCGCACACGGTCGAACTGGTAGAATCCTCGGGCGAGATTGATCATGAGGACATTCACCACGCGTGAGAGGCGACGGAGCCTCTGGTGGACATCCACGACGTTCTCCAGACTGCCCATCGTCGCTACGAGGCGTCCCCGCTCTTTAAGTCGCCCGAACGCGAGCTCACACAACTCGGCGACCTGACGACCACTTCCCCCGATGAACACACAGTCGGGTGCCGGCAGGTCGGCCCACGCCTCGGGGGCACGCCCCAAAATTGTGACCAGATTTGTCACACCAAATCGTTTGGCGTTTTCTTCGATGAGCCGGACGTCCTCGGGATCCATTTCGATCGCATAGACACGGCCCTCCCTGGCAATTTGAGCGGCCTCGATGGCCACGGCGCCGCTGCCGGCCCCAACATCCCATACCACGCTGGCCAGCCCCACATCGAGTTCTGCCAGGGCAATCGATCGAATTTCCGCGGGGGTTAAGAGGCCCCGCTTCGGTTTTGCTTGCAGGAACGCATCATCCGGATTGCCAAAAAGCCGTTTTCCCCACAAGCTCAGGGGACGGTCCGGGACGTCAGGTTTCCGAATGAGAATCAACACGTTAAGCGGCGAGTAGGTGTGCGACGCGATATCCTGGAGTTCGCCGCAGGTCACACGTTCATTCGGTGCCCCGAGGTTCTCACACACGTAGGCCGTGAAATAATCCAGGCCCACATCGAGGAGTTTTTGCGCAATGACGTTGGGCGGCAATTCTTCGCTGGTGAACAGGCCTACCTTCTCCGCAGAGCGAACCTGGTTGAAGATGTCTTCCAGCGACGTTGTTGACAGATTCGCCAGAAAGGCGTCTTCCCAATTTTCCTTCACCCTGGCAAACGCCATCTGCATCATGCTGACGTGGGGGATGATCTCAAAACGCTCTTTCCCCAGTTTATCCCAGAGGTAGCGCGCCGTTCCGTAAAAGAGGGGATCCCCGAGGGCCAGTACCACAATCCGCCTGTGGGAATTCTCCTCGATCCGCCGGACGATTTCGTCGAGGGCACCGGACACAGTGAGCATCTGCACCGGCTTCGGGAACTCAACGTTCCGCACCAGCTCCAGGCAGTGGGGCTCACCTACAATGACATCCGCGGAGCGAATGATGTTCTGTGCATACTCGGTAAGCCCCAGAAATCCGTCTTCGCCGATTCCTACGACGTAAATCTTATCACTTTTATCACTGATGCGCTCGCTCATCGCGTTTTTGATCCTTGTGCGTCGCTCACTCAACCAAATCCATCTCACCGCAGCGCGCTGTCGTGGCGCCGGCGTCGAACTCGCTCTCGCTCACGATGCCATCCACGAAGCCCTTTGGGCTGATTCTACGGGACAGCGGTACCCCACGGTAGTGGTGGCTTTCCTGAGTTCGCTTCTGGCCGCCAACTCTTGATCATCCTACCGGCCCAGGCAACGGCTTCCAAACTCCCATTGCGCTGAACAAATTTTGCGTGCTTGACTTGACAACCCTGATGAGCGATGTTTCACTGGGGATTGCCAAGCTCGGATAGCAGCTGACCATGAATTTTTCTGCGCCATTCTCGGGGTGTGTGGCGGGTCGGATGCCCCTGTGTCTGCGGTTACGAGGGATATCTCGATGCCAGACAAAACGCTTGATATCAAGCTGGCAAGAATCAGGGCTGATCGCTCCTGCCGGGATTTTATCCTGGCGGATGCGAAAGATGCCGACATGGCTTTTGGACTTTCCGCTCCCGGCAAAAGCCCGGAACACCACGCTCATGAGGCCCGTTTTCGAACGCTGGACGAATACCGCCAGATCATTCGGGAGATTGTGGCCCAGGGTCTGGTGGACATTATGCTGATGAGCGCCAGTACGAATGAGGTCCTGACAATTCGAGAAAGAATTTTTGACAATAGTCACGTGACTCCCGCCGTGCGTGCCAACGACGCAACTGATATTTGGCTGGCGGGAGGTGGCCTGGGCGTCTATGATCGCGAACCATCGCGACCTTTTCGCACGGCAACTCTTGACCATATCATGTGCGGCAAGGTCGAATGCACCCCGGAAGAACGCAAATTGGGGGCTGATTTGGGATTATATTCCGTGACGTTCAACAATGATGTGGAGCTTGATCTGCGGACCCTCGAGGCCTACCGCGAGTTCCGACTGGAGGCAGAAAGAAAAGGCTTTCGGCATTTTCTGGAAGTGTTCAGCCCCAATGCGCCCGGTCAAAACGCCCCGCGGGATGTTCCCCGGTTCGTCAATGATCACATTGTCCGCACTCTGGCGGGAGTGACAAGCGCGGGCCGTCCTTTATTTCTGAAAATCCCATA
>NZ_JACIYL010000486.1 GCF_014359955.1 Thermogutta sp.
AAATCGGGCACAATAAAGAATGCGGTGCCATGTGCTTCGGCCTCAAGACTTGAACGTCCATGAAATGGCCTCTTCCACCAAACAGGAATCCGCCGATCCGACCATTCATTTGCGTCGTCACGCCCTGGGTGTGCTGGCGATTCTTTTGTGTCTTGGAGCAATTTTCTTTCACTTTCGCCCACCGCGCAATTCGTTTGAAATCATGTGTGAATCTGCCTGCTGGCGGATGGCGCCGGTCACGGCCCTGCTCTGGCTTGCATACTACCGCATTCTCGAGTTGCCACGGTGGCTAGTGGTGGCGGTTCCTTGCTTTTTGTTGGTGGTCGTCATCCGGCCAAAACTTTTGTTGTTTGCCGCTCCACTCTTTCTGCTCATCCTGTTTCTAAGACCGCGTCCTGCAAAATCCGCAAGAAAAAAAAGAAGGCCGCCAGAAAAAAAGTGACAGGCGGCCATTGACAGGGTTATTTCCGCACGTTGTGTGGGATATCAGACCTCAGGCAGCAGATACGGCTTGCGGCGCGGGCGGTCCAGGAATCGGTTCGCCTCGTCATCGCCTACAAACTGCTCTTTGACGGGGTCCCACTTGAGTGGTCGGCCAGCCCAACGGGCGATGTTGCCAAGGTGGCACAACGTTGCCGAACGATGGCCGATCTCTTCATGCGCGACCGGCTTTTCACGTGTTTTGATGCATTCCAGCCAGTTCAGCAAATGGTGATTGCTGACCGGTAGATGCACCTTAAAATCGTCATACGGGGGATCTCCGAGCTCTTTCGGTTCCGCCACAAATTTCCCGCGGTCGATCGTGATCCGTCCTTTATCCCCGATGAAAACGGCACCTCCCGGCGGACCATTGTCGAATTTCACGACGATACCGTTTGCATATTTGAAAAACACTTTGGGCTGGCTGCATATTTTGTCGCCCCGGGCCCGGGATTCCGGCTCGGTGTAGGTGGGGGGATTGAATCTGGGACCTTCCGTCCAGATCTCGACCGGGCCGGTATCGTCGGTGCCTAGAGCCCACTGGATCTGGTCCAATCCGTGGGCTCCCCACCCGGTCATTTCGCCTCCCGAGTAGGGCCGGAACGAAATCCAACCTGGTCGTGCGCGCGGGGTGTAAATGTCGATGTGGTAGGGAACGGGTTCTGTAGGCCCGCACCACATATCCCAGTCCAGGCCGGGCGGTACCGGCTGGCCTGGGAAATGACATTCCCAGGGGCTGGGATAGTTGGCTGCTATGACCGTGTGAACTTTACCGATGCGTCCGTTGCGTACCAGTTCACATCCCAGCCGATTGGCCGCCATCGAACGCTGCTGGCTGCCGGTTTGGAAGACTCGCTTGTATTTCTGAACCGCCTCCACGATTTTCCGCCCCTCGTAAATCGTGAGTGTCATTGGCTTTTCGGCATAGATGTCCTTCCCCGCCTGGCACGCGTGGATGCAGACGATGGCCCGCCAGTGGTCGGGTGTGGCTGTGATGATCGCATCGACATCTTTCCGCTCCAGCAATTTGCGGTAGTCCTGGTAAGCGGCAGCCTTGTAGGGCTCCGCAGTCTTTTCCGCACGAGGGAGGTTCACGTCGGCAATTGCGACGATCCGTCCGAGCGAGGGAAGCTCATCAAACAACTGCAGTCCCCGGCGGCCGATACCAATGCCCCCGATGCCGATACGTTCGTTGGCTGGGGGAACGTTTTCCGTGCCCAGCACGTGTCGCGGAATGTACAGGGGAGCCACCGCGGAGGCTGAGGCAACCAGGGACAACCGGAGGAACGATCGACGGCTGGTTCTTGTGGTTGGCATACCAGATACCCTCCCATTGACTCTATAACGCTGGGTTATGATGAATACGGCCCAAGTCGAGTTTATACGGCGATAGCGGCAAGACGACGACTGTTTGGTGGACGGCAGGAAAAGCGGCCGGGCTCAACGCAACTGGTTTTCAAACCATACGGGACCACCCCACTTGCCCGTCACTACGATATCAAGGTCTCCATCCCCGTCCATGTCTACCACAGGGATGTTGAGGCCCGCCCCGATTCCCTGATCGTAGGTAATGGCGTGCTTGATCCATTTGACTTCGGGCTTGGCCTGTAATTCGTACCAGTACACGCCGAGGGGCTCGAAAGCACCGGGATCGCCGCCGTTGTGGGCCATAAATCGTTTACCGGTTACGAGGTCGAGGTCACCATCCAGGTCAATATCGGCCAGCGTAAGCGAGTGAGCCTGGCTCCATGTGTTGTCGATCACGTGGCGTTTGAACTTGATCTCCTGCCCGTCCCTGACTTGTTCGTACCAGTAAATTCCGTAGCGGTGCGCAGAGCTGGCGATGAGATCATTGAGTCCGTCGCCGTTCACATCGTGGACAAGAATCTGAGCTGTGTGTTCGGCAGTTCCTTCTTCGGCTCCTCCCAGGGCGATGGGGTGTTCAATCCAGGTGCCCTGGCGAGGGTCAGACGGGGCCTCGAACCAAGCATTTGGACGAATGATGTCCGGACGACCATCGCCATTAACATCCCCTACTCCTGCCCCAAAGGCCATCGGCTTTTCGCTCACGACGTGCTTGACAAAATGAACTTTGCCATCCGCTTGTGGGACGATTTCCCACCACCATGTCGGCGCAACTTCGGGAAGGATCTCGCGCACCTTTCCGTCGCCATCGATGTCCGCCAGTTGAGCGGTTTCGTGATTGAGGCTCACATCAATGACCGTCCGCGGCCAGAGGTTCCCATCGAAGCCGGTGTTTCGATGCCAATCGAGGCACTTCTCAAACCAGTCGCATGAAATGACATCCGGGCGGCCATCGAGGTCCACATCGAGTGGCAAGTCTGCGAAATTCCACATGTAGCCTTTGCCGGAGTCATCCACTTCTCCCTTCAATTCCCGAATCTTGTAGGCTTTCCAGTTGGGTGCCAGGTAGACGAAGGGACCCGCGACCACGTCCAGCTTGCCATCACCGTTGAAATCCGCAACGCCGCATGCTTCGCTCCGAAACTGACCGATGCGATGCATCTTGAACGTCACATCGGCCCCCCAGCTTGTGACCGTCCACACGAGAACCACGGATAGTGGTGAAAGAGCGACTAAAACGCGGTGTAAACTCATGGATTCTCCTCCGATGCTAATTGATTTTCCCAACGCGCTATTCACCCATGCTCAGTGTGGAAGCATATTGCTCACCAATAGGCTAGTCTAACCCGAAGGCTTCCGCAAGAGACCGGCTAAGCGGGGTGTTCTTCGGTATGAGGTACCGATTGACCGAAATTGCCGAGATTGTATCATGGGCGCCCGAGAGCTGAGGCTGAAAAAAAATTTGTTTAAGGAACCTCTGCACAATTCCTGTATAACGGCATTATAATCTGAGGCGTTACAACT
>NZ_JACIYL010000487.1 GCF_014359955.1 Thermogutta sp.
CCTTTGTCGCCATTTCCCGGCTTAACAGCAACAAGCTTGGCACGTATGGTGGACAGTTGGGGGCTTCACATGGTGGGCTGACCCCCCCGATCTTTCCAACGCCATTTTCCCCAAGGGGGTCTGGTCATGGCAGGACGGCGTTCTCACGGCCACTGAAGATCAGTGCATTTGGACTAAAGACCAGTATACCAATTTTGTGCTCGATTTGGAATTTAAGAATGCGGAAGGCACCAACAGCGGGGTTGTCGTGCGGTGCAGCGATATCAAGAACTGGATCCCCAATTCCATCGAAATCCAGATCTGCGACGACTTCGCCGAAAAATGGGCCAAAATGCCGAAAACGTGGCATTGCGGCGCCATCTTCGGACACCTGGCTCCAACCAAGTCCATGGTCAAAAAACCGGGCGAGTGGAACCGGATGACGATCACCTGCCGCGGACCGATGGTATACGTCGTGCTCAATGGCGAACTCGTCACCCAGATGGACATGCGGAAATGGACCTCTGCAAAGACGAATCCCGACGGCAGTGAGATCCCACCCTGGCTGAGCCGGCCAGTCGCTGAGCTTTCCCTCACCGGTCATATCGGCCTGCAGGGTAAGCACGCTGACGCCCCCATCTGGTTCCGCAACATCAAGATCAAAGTGCTGGAAGAGTGACCATAGACCCCGCAGGTGCGGCCACCTCACTGGCCCCAGTCACCTTTTTTAGCAGCTTTTAAGCCCCGGGATGCGGCCATCCCGGGGTTTTTCAGTCTCTGAAGGCCGCTCCAGGGGTGCGCCGGGCGTCTGCGGCCTGTCGCCTGTTGGCCCTTTGTCGCCATTTCCCGGCTTAACAGCAACAAGCTTGGCACGTATGGTGGACAGTTGGGGGCTTCACATGGTGGGCTGACCCCTCTGCGATCCAAACTTCTCCTCTGTCGCTGGAAAAAGACGCGAACCTTGATGACACGGCCTGGTGCAGAGGCAACATTCCGGCCGAAGGGTCTGGCTGTCACGTCCCCATTCCCACTTTGAATGATCCATTTTACCTGATAGGCTCTCTTTGGTTGGGTCAGCTCCCGGTTAATGGTAGGGGCAATTCATGAATTGCCCCTACCACACATGGACCATTCAATCTCTCTCACACACAGTTTCATAAAAAGTGTGAATGGGTCACTCTGCCGGCGGGTTGCTTTTGCCTGGCTTCGTGAACGGGGCTTTTTTCGACTGTCTTTGATGCGCTTTGGATTAATGCTGAACGCTGGCCTTTTTGCGTGGTCCTGGTACACTGAATACGGGAAGCTGATTGTTGGCATCATTCGCGATACCCTGGTCAAGGTGGCTTCGAGCCTACCACGGAAAGTGATCAACAATGGACCCCCAACAGTTGGGACCTTATCGCATCATCAGGCGACTGGGGCGCGGAGGAATGGGTGCAGTATATGAGGGTGTGCACGTTCAAACGGGGGAGCCGGCAGCGGTCAAGACCCTCTCAGAGACTCTTCTCGAGGAACCCGACTTCCGCGCTCGATTTGAGCTGGAAATCGAAACGCTGCGAAAGCTCAACCATCCCAACATCGTGCGATTGCTGGGATTTGGCGAGGAAAACGGAGTCCTTTTTTATGTGATGGAACTGGTTCGCGGTCCAAGCCTGGATCAGGAACTCAAGGCCGGTCGCAAATTCACCTGGCGCGAGGTCGCTCAAATCGGCATCCAGGTGTGCCATGCGCTCAAACACGCCCACGATCGGGGTATCATCCATCGCGATTTGAAACCGGCCAATCTGCTGCGTGCGGAAGACGGAACCATCAAGCTCTCTGATTTCGGGATCGCGCGACTTTTTGGCGCCCCCAGTCACACGGGCGTGGGCAGTGTTCTGGGAACGATCGAGTACATGGCGCCGGAGCAGGCGGAGGCTCAACCGATCGGCCCCAAGGCGGATCTTTACAGTCTGGGGGCCGTCCTTTATGCCCTGTTGGTGGGTCGGCCACCGTTCAAGGTGACGTCGTTTGCACAAATTCTCCATCTCCATCGGACCTCCCGGCCGGACCCCGTTCGGTTGTATGTCCCAGACTGTCCCGAGGAACTGGATCGCATCATCCAGGAGCTTTTGCAACGCGATCCCGACAAGCGGATCACGAATGCCTCGCTGGCGGCGAGACGTCTTCAGGCGATGCTCCATGCCCTCGATCGCGAAGGCGTGACGTCTCCTGCCCCCTCCAATACGCTCGTCTTGCCGACTTCACAGCCGCTGGATTTTGGTATTGAGACGCCGAACGCGAAGCCGGCTGTCTCTTCGATGACGCCCACGGTGACCCTCCCCGCCGAGAAAGGCTCCGATTCCCCGATCACTGAAGCAGGCCAGTCTTTCAGTGTTGATGCGTCGCAGCTCGCCCCCACCCGTGCGGCCGAGCCGAATGAAATTCTGCGTTCGCCGGCTCGAGAAGACATCATCGGCACTCCTTCCCAGTGGCAACCCACCGTGGAGGCTACTGCGGTGCAGGAATCGCCGCCAACCGGGGTCGTGAAAACTGCTGGAGAGCCTCCCCCGGCCAGTGCGCCGAAAACGGAAAGCACGGAACCAACCGCCGGAGCGACGACGTCCGGGCGGTTTGTCCCGGTCAGACCGGAGGACCTCGATCGCATTGAACCACCTCCCAGCGCCCGACAACCGGTCTTTTCCCTGCAGACGGCCATCTTGCTTGGGGCCCTCGTGTTGCTGGCCGGGACAATCTGGTACATGCTTCAGCCCCCGTCGGCGGACCAACTTTATCGCCGCATCACAAGCCGTGTGGGGGATGGCTCGGATACCGACGCTCTTCTCGCGGCTGCCCCGGATATCGAGGCTTTTCTGTCGCGATATTCCGACGACCCGCGAGCAGCGCAAATCCAGGATTATCAGCAGGAAATCGATCTGCTTCGGATGGAAAGAAAATTTGAACTGCAGGCCCGCCAGCGGGCTGCCGCACGGACGGCGATTCCCATTGAGCAGGATTACCTGGAAGCGCTCCGCTATCTGCAAATTGATCCGACCTTGGCGATGCAAAAACTGGAGGCCATTCTCGCCCTCTATGGCCACGAATCGGCTCCCGACCGCCCCGGCGAAGGCCCCGATCGATCCACCCCCGCGGGGAACAGCCCGCGCCGTCTCGTGGGACACACCGAAGAGTGCCTGGAGCTGGTGCGGCGCCGCCTGGAACGCCTCAAACGTGAACTGGAGCCCGCCATCAGCAACCAGCGGGATCTGCTGGAATGGCGACTGAACGAGGCTGACCGCATTGAGAAGACTCAGCCGGAACTGGCCCGAAGCATCCGCGAGGCGGTGATCACACTCTACGGACAGAAGGAATGGGCCCAACCCTATGTCGAGCGGGCCCGGCAGGCACTCC
>NZ_JACIYL010000488.1 GCF_014359955.1 Thermogutta sp.
GGAGGATCTGGATTGGGAGAACCTGGCGGGTCTGGTCGCGCTGGGTGGTCCCATGAACGTTGACGAGGTGGACAAGTTCCCCTATCTTGCCCGCGAAAAGGAATGGCTCACCCAGGCCGTGCGGCGTGAAATCCCCGTTCTGGGGATCTGTTTGGGGGCCCAACTGCTTGCCCGCTGCTTGAACGCCCGGGTTTATCCCAATCCGGTCAAGGAGATTGGCTGGTACGAGGTGAGCTTCACTCCGGCTACCGCAAGCGATGCGCTTTTCTGTGGGGTGCCATGGCGGGGAGTCGTTTTCCAGTGGCATGGCGATACCTTCACCTTGCCCGAAGGGGCCTTCTTGCTGGCCACCGCGAGCGACTGTGTCAACCAGGCTTTCCGCTTTGGGACGTGCGCGTGGGGGCTTCAGTTTCATCTGGAGGTGACGCCGGCCCTTGTGGAGGCGTGGATGGACTCCGCGGAAGCAAGCGGCGAGCTGGCACAACTCGGTTTATCGAAAACAAAAATTCTCGAAGAGACCCGCCGCCAGTTCGGCCGGATGCAGCGTTTGGCGGAAGTCGTGTTTCCCCGTTTTGCCCGGCTGTGTGCGCTGGGCGTTGCCCGGTGAAAAGAGGGGGCTTTTTCACATTTGGAGTGCGGCGATTTATGGAGTGCGGCGATTCATCGCCGCTTTCCGGTGAAGGCTTCAGCCTTCACGACCTTGCCGTTGATCCGAATGGAACCCGCGTCCGCCTTCCGGAGGGACCCGCTTGTCAGGTCCGTTATTTCGGAGGGACGTGCTTGTCACGTCCGCTTTTTTCGGAGGGACCCGCCTGTCGGGTCCGATAAACACCGATTGACGATCCATCCCACCTCATCGGGCACGACAAGCGTGCCCCTCCGACCTTCCGGAGGGACCTGCTTGTCAGGTCCGTTTTTCTCGGACGGACGTGCTTGTCACGTCCGCCGTTGAACGTTGGACCATCCATTGGCGTTCATCGGGGACTGAAGTCCCGCGCGGAAAGCGGGGCTAAAGCCCCGCACTCCAAAAAATTACTTGACGACCCCCCAATTGCAACCTAGGGTCCAGTAGCTTCCCCATTTCGTTCGGTTTTCCGGCCGCATGGGACTGGTCGGAGGACCGGGCAGTGCGGGGCACGGAGGGTTGGGTTGTCGATTGGTAGGGATGGGGTTTTGGTAGTCCTTTCAGAACGTGGGGGTTTGGTATGACTCTCAAACTGTCGCACCTGAGTCTCAAGGCCAAGTTGCTGGGCGGATTTCTCGCAGTGGCCGGCATCACCGCGGTGGTGGGTGGTCTGGCGTATTACGGGTTGTCCCAGTTGACCGAAGATGTAGACAACCTCGCCAACCAGGCGGTGCCCAAACTCAAATTGACCAACGAAATGAAATTCTGCTTTGAAAGCATCATGCGGATGCAGCGAACGCTCCTCAATCTGGATTTGGACCTCGAAAGCCGGCAGGGCCAATACCAGCAGCTGGAACAAATTCGGCAGGTAGAACACGACGCCATAAAGGAGTATGAGACATTGTTCCAACTTGACGAAGAAGCCAAGATCTGGCAGGAGTTCAAGGCCGAATTGGACACGACGATGCAGGAAAACGACAAATTCTTCGCCCTGGCGCGACAGTTCGATGAGATGCTCGCCAAATGCCAGCCGGATGAAAGCGGCAAGCGGCAGCTTTTCGCGGCGCTTGGGTATCAGTGCCGGTACTGGAAGACACAAGTGGGGCTGGATTTTGCAAACGTTTGGGGGAGCCTCAAAAACGCGTTGTTGCGTGCCAACGATGCCGGGGCATACAAGGCTGAAATGGAGCGGTACGCGGCGGCAAAGAGTCAGTTTGAAGCCTCAGTTGCCGAACTGGCCAAGCGAATGCCCCGCGTCGGCCTGAGCAGCGACACACTCGACTCGTTCAAAAAAGCCGTTCTCGAAATGTGCGCTGCTTATGAAAAGGCCCTAGCCAAATACGATCACAATGACCCGCAGTTGGTCGCCAAAGTGGACGGGGACGTGAAGGGCCTGGGGCAGAATTGCTGGGCGATCTA
The DNA here is from genome assembly GCF_014359955.1 of Thermogutta sp. Taxonomy (GTDB): domain Bacteria; phylum Planctomycetota; class Planctomycetia; order Pirellulales; family Thermoguttaceae; genus Thermogutta. Next base: position 2,045 of record NZ_JACIYL010000488.1, read on the forward strand.
CAAAGAACTGGAGGATGTCGTGCACGGACACGTTAATAGAATCGAGTCGCTCGCTGCCGAAATGCGGCACCAAGCCATGGATGTTTGTCGCATCCATATGGACAACCAGCAGCAGCGGCTGGCGAAGATTGTGGAGCTATGGGTCGATGAGTCCAAACGGATGGGTCAAGAGGGTGTTGCCATGGCCAGTTTTGCCAAAACGCTGGCCCTGGGAGCGACCGGGCTGGGCGTTGTCGTGGCTGTCATTCTGGGATTTGTCCTGGCCACCAGCATCATTCGTCCGGTGAACAAGGTCGTCGCGATGCTGAAGGACGTTTCTGAGGGAGAGGGGGACCTCACAAAGCGGCTGGAAGTTACCAGCCACGACGAGATCGGGCAGCTTGCGCAATACTTCAACGCGTTCTGCGATAAGCTGGAGGCGCTTATCCGCGATGTGGCGGCCAGTGCGGAGCAATTCAATGAAGGCTCGCGCGTGGTTTCGGAGGCGTCACAATCCCTGGCCAGTGGTGCCCAGGAACAGAGCGCCAGCGTGGAGCAGGTGAACGCAACCGTTCAGGAAATGGTGCGGATGATCGAGCAAGTGAAGGAGGCCGCCAGCGAGACCAATCGCCTGGCCCAGCAGGCCCAGACTGTGGCCCGCGAGGGAGGCGAAGCGGTGCAGAAGTCTGCGGAGGCCATGCAACTCATTCGGGCGAGCTCGCAGCGGATTGCCGAGATCATTCAGGTGATTTCGGAAATTGCCAGTCAGACGAATCTGCTGGCGCTCAACGCGGCGATCGAGGCTGCCCGGGCGGGCGAGCACGGCATGGGCTTCGCCGTGGTGGCCGACGAGGTCCGCAAGTTGGCCGAGCGGTCCAACCAGGCGGCCGGCGAAATCACGAAGCTCATCAAGGAATCGACCGCCCGCGTGGAAGAGGGGGCCGGGCTGAGCCAGCAAACTGAGGAGGCCCTGGCGCGGATTGTCGAGAGCGTGGAATCCACGAGCCAGAAGATCGCGGAGATTGCCAGTGCGGCGATGCAGCAAGCGGCCAGTGCGGAAGAGGTCAGCAAAGCGGTACAGAACATCGCCCAGGTGGTGGAGCAGTCCGCGGCGGGCAGCGAGGAGCTGGCCTCCAGCAGCGAAGAGCTCTCGGCGCAGGCAGCGGCCCTGCGGGAGCTGGTGAGCCGGTTTAAGGTTCGGGCAGCCATGGCCTGACGCACGGTCGTAAATCCCTTTGAGACGAGTTCTGCCTGCAGGGGTGACTCGCGCGAGTCACCCCTGTGTTTTTGGATTGGATGCGGTGCATTGTGCTTGGGTACGGCACTTGCGGCGGGGACTGAAGT
>NZ_JACIYL010000489.1 GCF_014359955.1 Thermogutta sp.
AGTTTTTCCCCGCTCATGAAGCGTTCATAGAAATGACGCGTTTGGGGATCAGCATAGGGGTACTGCTGGAATACGGAGCCCTGTCCGAACATACGGGGATCACCCTCCTCGCGGAGACGTTTTTCCATTTTCTCCGCCAGCCGGCGGGCGACCTCCGGAAAATCGGCGATCCGGTTCCTCGCACAGTCGGGGTCTTCCTTGATGTTATAGAGTTCCTCGGTGGGTCTTTTTCCAAAACAGGCCTGCCACCAGGAAACGTTCCGGCCTTCCCGCCGAGCATGGAGGATCTCCGTCTTGGTTGGACTACCGTCGCAGTTGAGATAGCCGGTTTCGGGATTACCCGCGGGCCAACGATCAGGCTCAAAATTGCGCAGGTACAGCCAGTCGCCTTCCAGGATACCGCGAATCGGGTAGCCCCAATCATGAGGACGTCCCACGTCGTGACGTTCCTTTCCCACCAGTACAAACGTCCTTTGAGGATCCACCTGACCGGACCGTTCAGTGGTGAGGATGTTGAGGACACTCTTCCCGCTGATAGGAGCCATTCCCGACTGCGATGGGTCGATGCCCGCCAGTTCCAAAAATGTCGGGGCGAAATCAGCGAAACTGATGATGTCGTCAACAACCCGGCCGGGACGAGCGATGCCCTTTTTCCACATGATGGCCAGTGGCATGTGGTTGGAAAGCTCGTAGCATTGGCCTTTGACTCGGGGAAAGGGCATACCGTTGTCGGAGGTGACAATGACGACGGTGTTATCCAGCTGGCCATTTTCTTCGAGAATCTGCAGCATCCTTTGAAGATGTTTGTCGAAGTATTCGACCTCATAGGCATAGTCGAGCAGGTCGGTGCGAACCGTGTCATTATCTGGCCAGTAGGAGGGAATCCAGTCCACGTCGGTCAGTCGTTTGTTGGTCAAGCGCAGGCCGCTCCCGAATTCGTAGGCCCGGTGCGGTTCTGTGGATCCATACCAGAAGAACCAGGGGCGGTCTTTAGGACAGGCGGAAAGGAAATCGGCGAAATTCGCGGCGTAGTCGTTGCGTGAGATGGCGGAAGTGGGCGGCTTGGTCACACGGCGATCAAAGGATCGACCAGTCAGCGGTCGGGGCTGTCCGTTGGCATCCCTTGCCCGACCGGGGCCCCATCCTTTGCCTGTTTTGCCGACAAAATACCCGTGTTCTTCAAGAACTTCGGTGACCACCTTGAATTCCAGGGGAAACTCGCACACGTGATTGCACGCTTCTTTAAGCTGCCAGGAATTTCGCCCTGTCAAAATGATGGACCGGCTGGGAGCACACTTGGCGTTCGGGGTGTAAGCTCGGGTGAAGAGGATCCCGTCTTTTGCGACGCGGTCAAAGCCGGGCGTATTCACCCAGCGACAGCCATAGATACTCGCATGAGGATAGGACCAGTCATCGGCGAGGCAGAAAAGGATGTTCGGTCGCTGATCCGGCGTCTCTCCGGCAGCCGCACCCTGGAAGACCAATCCACCAGCAATCGCTAGCCATCCGACAATACCGTATGAATACATGCGAATGGTCATGAGTGATCCTCCCCAATAACCCGAAGTCTGATTGTGATTGGCGGTCCAGCCAGGCAAGGCCGGAGAACGGCGCTTGCATGATAGCGTGCCGATAAACCGCGGACTACCCCGTGTTCCCTTCTTTCACTGGAGCGGGCTTTTTGCCGGCTTTTTGCAGGAGACGCTGCTGGACGGTCGCAAAAAATGGTTGGTTGGGGTCGAGCTTGATGGCCTGCTCGATGGCCTCAAGGGCCTCGTCAATTCGGCCCACGGCCTCCAGGGCTTCCGCCAGAAGTTGATAGTTGACGGCAATGGGCTGGAGCTTGATGACCTTTTCCGCCAGCGGGACGGCTTCCTCGGTTTTGCGCCGGGCATCTATGTAGAGTCTGGCCAGCATGGCCAGTGGGAGGGGGTTTTCCGGAAAATGACGCACTGCCTCCTGAAGGATTGCTTCCGTTTTTTCGAAGTCGCGGCGTCCACCGTAGCAGCTTGCCAGACCCACGTAAATCTGGAGGTTGTCCGGTTCCACACGAAGCCACTCTTCCAGCGCTTTTTCCATCTGCGAGTAACGCTTCTGCTCCTGGTAAAAGGCGACCAGCGCTCGGTGAGCCTCACGGCAGTTGGGATCAAGGGCGATGGCCCGACGCAGATAAATCTCCGTGCGAATGAAGTCGCGGTAAACGTAGTACATTTTGGCCGCTTTGGTTTCCAGCAGAGCGACGTCCGCCAGCAGTTTTTTGATCTCGGGGGGGAGCCTGGTGCCCGCGGTTGACTCTGTGGCGGGCTCTTTCGGTGGGGTCGCGGTTTCGAGCTGTTGGAGATACTTTTCCGCCCGGTCGGGATCGCCCTGGGCAGCGGCCAGGTCGGCGCGGAGCCGGGCCAATTCAGTGTCAGCGAGCTGGGCGGGGATGGCGTCCAGGAGCTTTTCCGCCTCGGCGTATCGCCCCAATCGTAAAAGGATCTTTATCCGAAGTTTCTGAACTTTGAGCGACACATTTTGAGTGAGGGACGCATACTCCTCGAGGACGGCCACCGCCTCTTCGTCTTTTCCCTGGGCGCTTAACGCCTCGGCCAGGTGAAGATATCCGAATTCCTGATTCGGTGCCAACTCCACAACTGACCGTGCCAGGCGGACGATCTCCTCGTAATCCTGGCGTTTGGTCGCCAGTTGGATAAGGGCCTCGTATGCATCGAGAAAGCGGTTGTCCATGGCGAGGACTTTCCGCCAGGTTTGTTCCGCCTCATTGTCCTGGTTTGTCAGCATTTGCCAGGTGGCCAGGATGGCCAGTGCCAGCGGGCTTTGCGGATAGCGCTGGACCGCCGAAGTGGCCACCATTTTTGCTTCCTCAAGAAGGGCTTCCCGACTTTTCGCCACGGAGGCGGGGAACTCATCCTCGGTGGGTGGAGCGATTCTGCCGGGCGATGCGGAGGGCGACGCCCCGTCGGCCAGCATGCTTTCGCGCGGAGACAGGACTCCCCCACCGAGTGGCATCGGGGCAGGAGATTCTGGTTGTTGCGCCAGATTCTGGACCTGGGCTGTCTTTCCAGGCGCAACGGGCGGTTGGGAAAGCGGTTCTTCGCTGGCTTCACGCCGGTGCGAGGTGGAACCCACCGACAGCCACCCGGGCAAAATCCCGAGCACAAAAAGAAAAAACAGAAAGACCACGGGATATCGCATCGTGGAGGAGGAATCGGAACGCGCGGCTGTCATGGTACGTCCAGGCCTCAACGGGGTCAGCGCGACGTTGGCCGTCGCTTTGATTGCCAGGGTAAGCCACGCCCCTGCAGGGCCCGTAGTCCTCCCTCGATTTTAATCGAAAGTGCGGACCGGGACAGCTATT
>NZ_JACIYL010000049.1 GCF_014359955.1 Thermogutta sp.
CGGTAATTGTGGGGACCTGCTGACCAACCTGGACGAAGGCCGGCTGATTGTCCAGGGCCATGACTTGCGGCCGGCTGAGGACGTCCAGTCGGCGCTGCTGACGGAGTGCCCGGATGAGAACACTCACCGCTTCGCTGGAGGCGGAAAGCACCATACCGCCGAAACCGAGCGTGGAATTGCCACGGCCGACCCCGAAGTTGGAGATCGCCTGGGCACCGACCACATCCGGCGAGGGTGCCGAGGTGTTGTTCCCCAGCGGACCTGTACTGTTGAAGAGGAACCCCGGTACCCCGGCCACGCTGCGGTTGAAGAGGATCGGGTCCTGAATACCCAGCTCAATGCCGAACTCGTCGGTATTGCTCAATTGCACTTCAGCAATGAGCACCTGGATGAGGACCATGGGAGGTCGCTCGTCAAGCCGCGTGATGATCTCCACGATCTGGTCGTAATACTCTGGCGTGGCGCTGACAATGAGGCTGTTGCTCACCGGCTCTGGAACGATGACGACTTCTTTACTCAGGAACTCAAACGTGCTGAAGGCGTTGACATTCAACTGGCGGACCTGCCGCTCGTTGGTGAGATAGGTGTTGATGGCGCTGGCCACATCGTTGGCTGGGGCGTTTTTTAGCCGGAATACTTCCGTCTTTCGCTTGATAATTTCCGATTCGTCAAGCCTGAGGAGAATGGCTTCCACCACGGCCAGATCGCCTGCTGATCCACTGGCGATGATGCTGTTGGTCCGCACGTCCACGGCGAATCGCAAGGGAATCAGGGAGCTCTCACCCTCCTGAGCCCCCGTGCGATAAGCCGGCTGAGCGGCCGCACCGGCAGCTCCACCAGCCACAGTCACCGTTTGTCCGAACAGGGTCTGCAACATGTCGGCCAGGGCCTGGGCATCTCCATTGACAATGGTGAAGACCTTGACCTGCGCCTCCGCCGAGGGAAGCCGATCCAGTTCGGCGATGAGAGCAGCAATGAGAGGCATGCTGTCGGAAGGAGCGGACACCACCAGGGCGTTGGCACGGACATCGGCGGTAATCCGCACGTCCGTTACGATCCCCGATTCGAGCATCTGTTTGCCCTGGGTATCGACGGTGAGGAACCGCAGTCGGGTGGAGCGGATTTCCTGTTGCCCTGCCGCCTGCGCCGTGGTCACCTGCCCGGTCGCCGTCTGACGCACCGCCCCGGCGACTCCCGTGGCCGATATGGCCTGCTGGAGAACCGTGGCCAGTTCACTGGCCAGTGAGTTTTTCAGCGTGAACACACGGATTTCGTTGACCGCCTCACTGGTGGGCACATCCAGCTTGGCGATCATTTGCTCGATCTCGAGCATGTCCCGAGGAGACGCCTTGACGATCACCGTGTTGGAGCGAAAGTCCGATGTGATGAGGATTTTTGTTCCCAAACCTCCCCGATCCTGATAAAACGTGGTGAGCCGTTGCTCCACCGTGGTGGCCGAGGCATGCTTGAGCGGAAACACCTTGAATTCGGTTTCGGGAGAGACGGGCCGATCCAGCTTCCCGATGAGCTCCAGCACGGTGCGAACGGCTTCCTGCCGACCCACCAGAAGGATGGCGTTGGGTTTAACCAGGGCGATCATGGTGATGGGCCCGCGTCGGGCGGCATACACGGCTTGATACACCTGGTTAAGGATCGTCAGCAGGGCCTCGCAATCCACGTGGCGAAGGAGCACGACGCGGATTTCCGGTTCGGTTTCCACACTAAGTTCTTCGATTTGCCGGATGATCTGCATCACCCGCTCCACGTCCCGCCGGTTACCCCGGATCACCAGCACATCCAGTCCCTCGAGGTATTCAATCTGGACCGGTCCGATAAGGCCGCCTTCTCCAGCCGGCGTCTCCGCGCCCGGAGCCTGCTGCTCACCGGGAGCCGGAGGTTGCGGCTGTCCTTCAGCGGGAGGCTGCTGGGAAGGCTGTTCCTGGGCGGGTTGTGGCGGCTGCGATTGTTCCTGATTCTCCGCCTGCCCCACCTGGGCGAGAAGGTTTGTCTCGATATTCTCTGCTTCAGCCTCGCTGGCCGTGGTATTGGCAACACGAACCGCCCGGGTCAGTTGCTGCACACTTTCTGCCTTGGCCGCACTGAGTGGAACAAGCCGCACTGTCCGTGTTTCCGTGTTGGGAGGTCCATCCAGCGCGTGGATGAGCTGGCGGGCAGCGGGCATGGCCCAGGCAGGTCCCCGCACCTGGATACGGTTGGCCTGTCGGTCAAAACTGAGGCTGAGCTTTTCCCCGGTCCGCAGCGTGATCTGATAGCCGGAGGGCTGAGTCGCTCCGGGCACCAGCACGGGCTCCAGGGCCGGTCCCAAGGTTTCCTTAAGAAACGCTTCCACCTGGCCCACCTGGGCGTTCCACAGGGGGGTATCCTCGGTAATCTGCATGCCACCGGAGGCCGGCAGCCGCTGCGCGCTGTTCTCACCGCTGGCTGGTCCCGCCGCGCTCGCCATGTTGGCCGGTGGGGTCGATCTGCCTGGCGGACTGAGGGACGGCTGCGATCCTGCCGTGGGTGTCTCAGTTCCCACGGGGAGAACTCGCACCGGGTTCGTCATCCCCGAAAGAGTTGGTTGACTCGGCTGCTGCTCCATCACCAAGCCCGCGATGGCCATTTGAACATCTTCTGGAGCCACCACGAGAAGCTGCGACGTGCGGTTGTCCACCGTAATGCGGACATCCTGCCTGCCCGCATACCGGGCGCGGAGCTGGGAAGCGACGGCTTCTATGTTTCCCCGTGGAAGTGGATAGCTTTTGACAACAGGAATGGGATTGTGAGGAGGCTGCTGAGGCGATCTCTGTGGCTGGTCCAAAGCCCTGATGACACTGCTGGCAACTTGCAGGTCCTGCTCCGTACCGGCGATCAGTATCCGCCGATTCTGGGCATCAACGGTGATCCGCGCAGAAGGCGAAAGGAGCTGATGGAGGACCGGTTCCACCTGTTCTGGCGGTGCATATCGGAGCTGGAATTCTCTGGGAGTGGTCGTTTGGGCTAAGCCCCGTTGAGCGACCAGACAGGGACCCGCGGCCAGGACGATGACTAATCCTACTCTCCAAAACCAGGCAGCGACTGGGCCATTGAGCCGTGCAATCATGGAATGCCCTCGACTGTCTTGAACACCTGACAACCTCGTGTCAACAAGGAGACCATCGACACCACCGTCCAAGCCCGTGTCATCCTCATAATCGGCAAAACTTTCCCAGTCATTCACAAAGACTTTACCGTTCAGGAAAGATTTGACGACGCGACATCAGAAAAAAGACAAGCAGCACACAAGACACAAACGAGAAAATCTAAGAAAAGTACACAAAAGCAGCAGCTTGATTACGACTATTGGGCCGCTTTGCGACCTGCCCGGCGACTTCGACCGCGAAATTGTTCATGCCATTTGCGGATTTTTTCGAAGGCCTCAAGCGGCGTTAGGCGGTTGAGGTCCAGCTCCCGGAGCTCCTCCACAAGGGGATGTTCCAGCGGTTCGAAGAAAGTGAGCTGAATCGCCCGGCCGTCGCCTGTTGTGACCTCCCGGGTCGGTCCCGCCAGTGCCTTACTGCTTCCCAAATGGGCCGACTCCAGGCCCATCAAAATTTCCTTGGCCCTTTCGATGACGGGCCGTGGAACCCCCGCAAGTTGGGCCACATGGATGCCATAGCTTTTGTCCGCCGCCCCCGGGACAATCTTATGCAGAAAGACGACCTGATCCTGCCATTCTCGGACGGCCACGTTGTAGTTCTTGACACCCGGCAACAGTTCGGCCAGTTCTGTGAGTTCATGATAATGGGTGGCGAAAAGGGTCCGGCAGCCGATCCGGTTGTGCAAATACTCCACCACCGCCCAGGCCAGCGAAATGCCGTCGTACGTGCTCGTGCCCCGCCCAATTTCATCCAAAATGACGAGACTCCGTTTGGTGGCGGAATTGAGAATCCGGGCGGTTTCGATCATCTCCACCATGAAGGTGCTGCGTCCACGGGAGAGATCGTCGCTGGCACCAACCCGGGCGAATACCCGATCTGCCACACCGATGGTGGCCTCTTTCGCCGGGATAAAGGCCCCCATCTGCGCCATGATGACGAGCAAGGCGGCCTGCCGGATGTAGGTGCTCTTGCCCGCCATGTTGGGGCCGGTGATCAGGATGACAGGCGCCGCCCCTTCTCCACAATGAAGATCGTTGGGCACAAAGGTGCCTTCCGGTTGCGTGAGGTCAAGAACCGGATGGCGCCCCTCCAGGATCTCCAAAACAGGTTCTTCTACCAGTCGGGGACGGCAGTAGTTACGCTCTCTCGCCAACTCAGCCCAACCGGCCAAAACGTCGAGTTCCGCCAGGGCTCCCGCCGTCGCCTGGAGGACGCCCCGATGACCGAGGACCTCCTCGCGAAGTTCCACGAAAAGCTGATATTCCAGCTCCCTGGCCCGCTCGTCCGCCGAGAGAACCTTTTCCTCGTACTCCTTCAGTTCGGGTGTGATGAAGCGTTCGGCGTTTTTGAGCGTCTGCTTGCGGAAATATTCGGGAGGGATCTTATCCCGGTGGGTGTTCGTGACCTCGATGTAATAGCCGAAAACCTTGTTGTAGCCCACCTTCAGCGACGGGATTCCCGTACGCTGGATTTCCTGTGCCTGATATCGGGCAATCCATTCCTTGCCCCCCCGGGCCAACTGTCGAAGTTCGTCCAGTTCGGCGTGATAGCCGTCCCGGATGAAGCCTCCCTCAGTAGCGGCGAGAGGGCACGGGTCCACAAGCGCTGCGGAGAGCCGGCTTTCCAACTCCGGGCAGGCATCGACGGCATCTCCGATCGCGCGGAGCCGATCGCTCTCACAGGTCGCCAGGAGCTCCTGGAGCGGCGGGATCTGACGCAAGCTCTTCGCAACGCTCAGCAGATCGCGAGGGGTGCAGCGACCCGTGGTGATCCGTGTGATCAATCGCTCCAGATCGAACACCCGGCGGAGATGTTCCCGAATTCGCTGGCACAAATCGGGCCGTTCGAGTAACTCGGCCACCGCGTCCTGACGCTGTCGAATGGCGCCGATATCGGTCAACGGGGCCGCCAACCATTCAGCCAGGAGGCGCGCTCCCATGCCGGTCACAGTCCGATCCAGAACCCAGAGGAGGGTTCCCTCGCGCTGGCCCTCGCGCATCGTTCGCACGAGTTCCAGGCTTCGCCGGGTGGCTTCGTCGATCTCCAGGAATCTCCCGGCCTGGTAGCGGAGCAACCGCTCGATATGGGGCAGGCGCGTCTTCTGCGTCTCTTCGAGATAATCAAGAATCGCGCCCGCTGCACACAAGGCCGGTATATCCTGAGACTCGTCCCAGGAAAAGCCAAAGCCCTCAATTGCGCGGGCCCCAAATTGCCGCGTCAAGAGTGGTTCCACATGAACCGGCGAGAACACCCATGCCGGCCGCCGCGTGACCACCACGCCGTCCAGTTCCGGGGGAGATTCCGAAGACTCTTCCGGCCAGAGAACCTCCGAGGGATGAATCCTCACCAATTCATCGAGCAGACTTGCGCGGGGAAAAACACCGGCATAAAACCGGCCGGTGGATAGATCCACCCAGGCCAGGCCCAAGGGATCGCCCAGGGCCACGGCGGCGAGGAAATTGGGCTCGCGCGGATCAAGCAGCGCCTCATCGGTGATCGTCCCTGCCGTGACGATGCGAGTGATTTCCCGCCGCACCAGGCCCTTGGCCAGCTTGGGGTCCTCCACCTGGTCACAAACGGCCACGCGAAAACCCGCCGCGAGAAGTTTCGCCAGATACGACTCAAGCTGGTGATGGGGAAACCCCGCCATGGGGATAGCGTCCTCGCCCTTATCCCGACTCGTCAGAGTGAGATTGAGCGTCTGGGCGGCGATTTTCGCGTCGTCGAAGAACAGCTCGTAGAAGTCTCCCATGCGGAACAGGAGGAGCGCGTCGGGGCACGCCCGTTTCGCCTCCAGGTACTGCCGCATCATGGGAGTAAGTCGTTCTTCCATAAAAGCCGGATGCCGGTCCGAACAGAAGGATCAAAGATTCCAGGCCAAGTCGTCGCAATCGGGAAACCCTTTACTACCATCATAAAGGGTTTCCACGCGGCGCATGAAGGACGAGGGACGGTCGTCGGAGAAGGGAGGGACCACCCCAAGCTGGCGGGTCGATCAGACGATCAGCCGTTCTTCTTCCTGGTTGGTGCTCACCGTGATTTCCCCGGCATCTTCCAGGCGACGGATGATATCCACGATCTGCTGCTGCACCTGCTCGACGTTGGAAGCCCGGACAGGCCCGAGATACTCCATCTCCTCTTGCAGAAGAGCGGCCGCCCGACTGGACATGTTCTTGAGAATCTTTTGTTTGAGTTCGTCGCTGGCCCCTTTGAGGGCCATCGCCCACTGCGAATTCTCCACGTGCTTGAGGATCGTTTGAATATCCCGGTCGCTGAGCTTGGTGATGTCTTCGAACACGAACATGAGGCGACGGATTTCATCCACCAGCTCGGGATCTTCCTGGGCGAGGGCATCGAGGATGTGCCGTTCCGTGGCGCGGTCGATCACGTTGAGGATTTCAGCAACCGTGGGGATACCGCCGGCGTTTTCAAACCGCTGGCTCATCACGCTGGCCATACGGGACTCGAGGCCCTTTTCCACCTCATGGATGATATCCGGGCTGGTCTGCCCCATCGTGGCAATTCGCTTGATGACGGCGACCTGACGTTCCGGCGGCAGCCCACGAATGATTTCCGCCGCCTGATTGGGCGGCAAATGCGACAAAATAAGGGCGATGGTCTGGGGATGCTCATCAATCAAGAACGTGATGAGGTTCTGGCTGTCCACCTTCTGCAGGAAGGCAAACGGCAACGCCTCGATGGATTGTTTGACAGCCTCCAGTGTGGTGCTGGCCGCTTTCCCAAGGGCCTGCTCGATCAACTCCTTGGCCACCTCCAGACCGCCTTTTCCCCCGGTCAACTCGGCAGGGCTGGCCTGGGCAAATTCTTTGAGGGCCTGTTCCTGCTCCTCTGCGGTCACCAGTCCCAGGCGCGCGATCTCGATGGTCACGGCCTCGATCTGCTTAGGCTCGAGGCGCGTGAGAATCTGCGTCGCCTGCTCGCGGGGCAGGCTCATCAGAAGAATCGCTGCCTTTCGGATATCACCGGCCATGATGGATGATTATTTTCCTCGCGAGGCTCAAACCCACCGGCCAAACTGTGCCCTCGCGCATGCGACACATTCGGCAATAAGCTGCCGCCGCGGACGCGGCCCTTTTGCGCCCTTCACCTCAAAGGAGCGTCACTGTTCTCTTTCTCGCCGCGAATCGTCGCACGCTGGTGGGGACACAACAATGAACGTGTACACCCCAAAAAGTCATCGGCTTGTCTTAAAGGAATTTCTGAGGGCTACCAGGGCTCAACGTTACTCTAGGAAGAATAGATAACCTGTAACCCCAACAAAACCGTTATATTCTTTCCAAACCGCCCTCTCTTACACCATGTCTTGCCATTTTGCCAAAAAAACGGGTAGTTATGGCTCCAATCACCTCCTGTGAGCTATGTATTGTTGAGAAGCTTGCCGGACAGGTAAGCAACTTCACGTCGCGACGTTTTTAGAGCATTTTGGATTCAAATTCCTTCTCAAGTGGGTTTTGGCTCATATTTTGTCGAGCCTTTTTTCAAACCTTTGGCGCTGTTGTCTCTTTTCCGGTTAACGAGTCTTTTGCGTCTTCTGGGAGGAACAAGCTGTGAAACTGCAAACCAAAATCATGGGCTTGTGTGCGGTCGGCGTTGTCTTGACCGCATCTGTGACAGTCACCCTGGTCTTCGTCAACAAAGGACGACTGGGCGCCCAGGTGCGAAAGGAAGTCGATCTCCTCGGCCAGGATAACTGTCGCCAGGTAGCGCTGGGCGTCCGCAACATGCTCGAGGTTTACCACCATTCATTACTGGCCAATCTGGACCGGGCCCTCAACGCTGCTTCGGATCTCGCCCGTAACCAGGGGGGGTTCTCCATTCACCCCGAGGAAACGGTCACCTGGCAGGCCGTGAACCAGTTCACCAAACAGAGCCAGACCGTGCAGCTTCCCCGGATGTATATCGGCAACACCTGGTTGGGGCAAATCACCGATTTCTCCGCTTCGGCACCATTTGTCGACGAGGTAACCAAGCTTACCGGTCTGACGTGCACCGTCTTTCAAAGGATGAATTCGCAGGGAGATATGCTGCGTGTGGCAACCACGGTGCGCACAGACGACGACCGCCGAGCCGTGGGAACGTTCATTCCCGCGGTCAACCCTGATGGATCGCCCAATCCTGTCGTCTCCACTGTTCTCCGCGGAGAAACGTACACCGGGAAGGCATTTGTCGTCAACAAGTGGTATATCACCACCTATGCTCCTGTTTTCAACGACAAACGAGAGGTAATAGGCTGTCTTTACGTGGGCATTCCGCGTGACGACATCGCGGAATTGCGTCAGGGGATTATGAACATTGTTGTAGGAAAAACAGGTTACGTTTATGTGCTTCAGGGAACGGGAGAAAAACGCGGCACCTACGTGATCTCCCAAGGCGGAAAACGCGACGGGGAATGCATTTGGGAGGCTAAAGACGCGGATGGTCGGTACTTCATCCAGTCAATCATTGAAAAGGCCCTCAAGCTCAAGCCTGGCGAATGCGCTTTTGAACGCTACCCCTGGAAAAACCCCGGAGACAAGACGGCCCGCTGGAAAGTCGCCGCCGTCACCTACTTCGAACCCTGGGACTGGGTGATCGGCGCCGGGGCCTACGAGGACGACTTCCAGGACGCTCTGGGGCGGGTCGACCAGGCCCTCAACAGCATGCTGTGGTGGACGCTGGCCGGTGCCACCACAATGACCCTCGTTTGCTTGGGGGTGTCTTTCTTGGGCACCCGGCGGACTGTTCAGGGGCTGCAGCGAGTCGTTAGCCTCCTCAAAGACATAGCTCAGGGCGAAGGCGATCTGACCAAACGTTTGCCTGAGGAAGGGAATGACGAGGTGGCCGAGCTGGCGCAGTGGTTCAACCGTTTCGTCGCGCGTCTCCAGGAGATGATCCACCAGGTGGTGGTCAGCGCGGATCAATTCACGGAGGGTGCCCGCATTGTCGCCGAGAGCGCCCAGGTGGTCGCCCAGGGTGCCCAAACCCAGTCTGCAAGTGTGGAAGAAATGACGGCTTCCATCGAGGAGTTGACGCGATCGGTTACGGCGATCCGTGAGTTGGCCGCCGAAGCCGATAATTTGGCCCGCCAGAGCAGCCAATCCGCGGAGCACGGGGGTGTGGCCGTGGCCAAATCGGTGGAAGCCATGCAGGCCATCCGCGAAAGCTCCAAGCGGATCGCCGACATCATCCAGGTGATTTCCGAAATTGCCGGGCAAACGAATCTTCTGGCGCTCAACGCGGCCATCGAAGCCGCCCGAGCCGGTGAACACGGCATGGGCTTTGCTGTGGTGGCCGATGAGGTCCGCAAACTTGCCGAACGGACCAACCACGCGGCCCAGGAAATCGCCCAGCTCATTCGGGAATCGACACGCCTTGTGGAAGAGGGCGCCCGCATGAGCGACAATCTGGGTAGCTCGCTGGAAGAAATCCTCAACAACATTAAAGTGACCGCCGAAAAAGTGTCGGCGATTGCCCAGAAAACGAACGAGCAGATTATGGTGGCCCAGGAAGTTCAGACCGCTGTGCAGGGCATTGCCCACGTGGCTGAGCAGTCAGCCGCCGGAAGCGAGGAGATGGCTTCCAGCAGCGAGCAACTCGGTGCTCAGGCGGACGCCCTGCGACAACTGGTCAGCGGGTTCAAGACTTGATCCCGCAGGGATTTTCGTGACTCGCGTTGCGGCAGGCGCTGTCGGTCGGCCAAACCCCCGTGGAAGTTTCCGACGTTTTTCAGCCCATCTCGGCCGACAGCGCTTTTTTCACGGCTTCGCGCATTGATTCCAAGCCCCGACGGGCGACAGTTTCCACCTCCATTTTCGCGTACTGGGGATTGAATAACTCCAGCGACAAAGCCCCGTGGAATCCAATATCCCGTAAGATACGGAGAATCTGGGTCAGAGGGGCCACGCCTTCCCCAGGAAATACGCGATCGGAATCGCGGATTTTCTCCCGCGGTGGATCGCCTGGGTAGTCGTTCATATGGAAAACGTGGAGGGCTGCGCCATTAAATACGCGGAGCCCCTCCGGTCGCGATCCTCCCCGGTAGATGTGAAATACATCGAAAAGGGCGCACGCATCGGGATGTCCACACTCCACCAGAACGAATGCAGCCTCGCTGAGACGACTTAAATTGGCGGAACCACCCCAGATTTCTAACTGCGGGGTAACACCCATCGACTGACCGATTTCGAGGAGTTGGGCGTATCGTTCGGCCACCCTTTTCAGGTCCAGTACCGGCGGATTGTAGGCTCCAGCGGGAGGAGCGGCAATGCGATTGCCGCCCAATTCGGCGATCCACTCCATTTCTCGCTTCATCTGATCGAATCCCCTGGCCCGCTGGGCGTCGTCATCCACCATCCACGTCGGAAACCCGATGGCACTTTCTACACGCAAGTTGCGATCCCGCAATCGCTTGCGCAATTCCCCCAGTTTTCCGCCCCGCTGAAGGAACTCATCGATCTCGCGGGTCCAGGGTTCGATGCCATCGTAACCCACTCGCGCCGCCAGGTCGATCTCGTCGGGGAGCGACAGCTTGTGGGAACGAATGGTCGCCGTGTTCAGGCAGAATCGGAAGACGGACGAGGTATCTTCGGTAGCGGACGTCCCAGCCTGTGCCTGTGAACTGGTCAGCGCCATGGGCGGTACAATCAGCCCTGTCCCCGCAACACCGAGAAAAGTGCGCCTGGAAAAAATATGCGAGGAAGTCCCCATAGGAATCATGGATCTCCCGACCGACTACCAAAATCCACGGTTACTGCGTCAGGTAAGTTTACCGCCAAAAGTACGGGCAGGGGCCATTGACTCCGGCCCCCGCCGGCCATCGTCCAACATGATGGCTGTATGAACACTTAGGAGAGACAGGAACACGGCGTCCAGCAAAGGCAGCGCTGCACACCGTGACGAGTCACGCCAAAGCTCCCATATCTTATTCACCGGGAGAGTTGATTGGCTCCCGGCGTCACCTCCTTGATGTTGGGAACTGGATCAAACGCCACTTCGCCCAGCACCCAGGCAAGTGCTCCAAGTGTGAGATCTTTCATAATCTTGCTTTCCCAAACATCCTCACGATGTCCCAGGGAAGTGTAGAAGACCCGGCCTTTGCCGTGCATCCGCGCCCAGGTCGAGGGATACGGCGGGCGCTGGTAGCAATTGTCGACCATGCCTTCGGTGTCCTGGATCAGGATGACGTGGAGGTCATCCGCAAGATTTTTCATGGCATACCATTCTTCCAGCATACGGAAAGATTTACCGAGGTTCCGGCAACCGGGGAAATTGGGCGAAG
>NZ_JACIYL010000490.1 GCF_014359955.1 Thermogutta sp.
AAAAGCTGCGGTATTCGCTGGAGTCCCTTTTGCCAGTTTTGGGAAGCCTCGCGGAAGTCGCCGTGGAAGCTTTGAGGCAGATTCAGGAATGGGCAGGGGAAATTCACGATTACGACGTGTGGTCGGCGCGGCTGGATAAGGCAATCAGAAGAGTTGAAGCGGGGGACCCAATGGAGCCCCGGTGGCTCAATCCGCAGCGATTGTTGCCGGGCCTGAACGCACTCGAGCAGTATTACCGCCAGACTCGAACACAGGTCTTCGATCGCCTGAGAGACTTTTGTTCTCAGCAGAAATTGCAGAATTTGTGGCGTTCGCTGGAGCAATCACAGTTTCTCGGGGACTCCTGTGATCCAGAACAGTCGGCGGCGATACCCGCCTCCGACGGGCCAAATGGACAGCGCATCTGATGGGAGCTACTACCGAGGACTGATTGGTTTGGGAAAATGAGTTCTGGAAACGAATATGTGTTTAAAGGCGAAATTACCCGGCAGAAAATGAGTTGACGACTTGTCAGGGGGAGATCCAGAGAAGGCAACTAAGCCGGCGGTAAGCGAATTCCGATTTTGACCCGAACGTCACCGTTCAAATCAGATGACATCATTCGAGGAAAGCAAGGGAACGAGTGGTCCAGCGCACCCCGTTGCCGTTATTGATATCGGCACGAACGCTATTCGTATGGTGATTGCCCAGGTTTTCGAAGATGGGCAGATTGAAGTTCTGGAACGGGTCCAACGTCCGATTCGGTTGGGAAAAGACACGTTTTCCCGCGGCCGGATCGGGGCTCAGTGTATGCGGTCTGCTGTCGAGATACTTCGCAACTATCAGAAGATCATGGAGACTTATGGGGTAGAAAAAGTGAGGGCGGTGGCCACGAGTTCCCTTCGCGATGCCGCCAACGCCGACAACGTCCTCGACCGGATTTTTCTGGCATGCAAACTTTCCGTGGAAGTCATCAGCATCGCGGAAGAAGGCCGGTTGACGGTAGCGGCGGTGCGTGAGGCTGTGGAAGCCTTTCCTGAGGTTAATCAGGGCAAAACGCTCATCGTCGATGTGGGGGGGGGAAGCACCATCCTGACGATTCTAGAAGAGGGCGAGATCGTCAACTCGGTGGGGTGGCGTCTGGGATCTGTGCGGCTTTTGGAAACCCTGGGACTGCAATCCGAGCCGCCCGAACGCGCCGCCCAGGTTCTGGAACAGCACATCCGCAGTCAGGTCGCGATGGCCAAGCGCACATTGCCGCTGGCAGCGTGCAATACGTTTGTCGCGGTAGGAGGAGACGTGCGATTTGCCGCCCGGGTGGCCGGATACCCCAGCCGCTCAGAGAAACTGTTTATCGTTGAAAAGGAACAATTTCAGAAGCTGATTCGGCGGTGCCAGCGGTATCGACCGGAAGAACTGGCCCGGCAGTACAATCTTCCCCTTACCGAGGCGGAGACACTCCTCCCTGCCCTTTTGACTTACTGGGAACTCCTTGGCCATACGTCCGCTCCGCACGTCATCGTCTCCCAGGTATCGATGCGGGATGGACTTCTGCTGGAGCTCGCGCGGCAGACTACGGGCAAGGAAGACACTGCCCTTCAGGAAGGCATCATCCATGCCGCCCTGGCAATGGCCCAGCGTTACGGTGCGGATCTGGAACATGCTCAGATTACTGCCGATATTGCGGCGCGATTGTTCGACACCCTCACGACCGATCACGGGTTAGGAAGCCGGGAGCGGCTTCTGTTGCGGGTCGCGGCGATACTCCACGAGGTGGGGGGATACATCAACCTGAGTGCTCATCATAAGCACAGTTATTACATCATCGCGCATTCGGAGATTTTTGGACTGACACGAGCGGAGACGCAACTGGTAGCGCATGTGGCCCGGTACCACCGGAGAAGTTCACCCAAAGTTTCCCATTTAGAATACATGGCGTTGCCACGGGAATCGCGCGTGATCATCAACAAATTGGCTGCCATCCTGCGTGTGGCCGACGCATTGGCACGTGGCAGGATTCGCCAGGCGGAACAGGTGGAATTTCACCATGAGGGCGACGAATTGAGCATCGTTGTTCACGGAGCGGAAAACCTGGTGCTGGAGAAAAAATCGGTGGCAGCCAAAAGCGACATGTTCGAAGATGTGTACGGAATGAAGATCCGGTTCGAGCAGTAAATCACTCAGGAGTATTTGCCACTCGAGGCCCTTTGAGAAGTTTCGCGGTGCCAGTTCGGGGTCTGCCGATGAAGAAAAAGAGTTTTTCTGATCCTTCGCTTTACATTAACAGGGAACTAAGCTGGCTAGAATTCAATGAGCGGGTTCTTCAGGAGGGCTTATCGCCGGATGTTCCTCTGCTCGAGCGACTGAAATTTCTCGCTATAGTCAGCACAAATTTGGATGAATTCTATATGATCCGTGTTGCCAGCCTCAAACAACTTCAAAAGGCTGGGAAATCGCGGCGTGATATTTCGGGAATGACACCAGAGGAGCAGCTTCGGGCAATTGCCGAGCGAGTTCGCCGGATGGTGAAGGACCATGATCGCGGCATTCTGAGTGCCTTCGAAGAGCTCGCTCAGCACGGAATCCAGTGGTTGCGACCATCGCAATGGTCCGAAGAAGATCGCGTTTTTCTTCGGCAGTACTTTGAGCGGGAAATAGCTCCCATTCTTACGCCGCTGGCCATGAGCGATTTGTTGCCCCCTCCGGCGATTCCCGGTCTCCAGGTTCATCTCGGTGTGGTTCTCCGCCCCCGGAAGAAAAGTGATGAGAGTGGGGAGAAAATCGCGTTTGTCCCGATCCCCACACGGCATCCGCGATTTGTATCCCTGCCGAGTAGCCAGGGGCACCGCCTGGCCCTGCTGGACGATCTCATAGCAACGTTTGTCCATAATCTGTTTCGGGGTTATCAGGTTGTCTACGCCGGTCCATTCCGTGTGACCCGGGACGCCGACGTTTCAATCCAGGACGATGACGCGAGTGATTTGCTCAGCGCGGTGGAAGAAGCGATCCTTGCCCGTCGCCGCCGCGCGGCCGTGCGCTTGGAGGTCGCCTCGGGGGCGCACGAACGGCTCCACCAATTCTTGTTAAATCTGTTCCAATTGGGCGATGAAGATGTATTCGCTGTCGAATCATTTATTTCCGCGGCATCCCTGCGGGAAATCGTAGGGCTGCCAGGATATGCGCACCTGCGTGACCCCGACTGGCCGCCCCAGCCTCCGCGCGATCTGCTCGGGTGGGACGACCTTTGGAAAGCGATCCTGGACCACGATGTCATGCTGTTTCACCCCTACGAAAGTTTTGAGCCCGTGGTCACGTTTCTCCGCGAGGCAGCCAGCGATCCTGATGTGCTGGCGATCAAACAGACGC
>NZ_JACIYL010000491.1 GCF_014359955.1 Thermogutta sp.
ACAACGCGGGCCCGATTCCCCACCATATGCATCAGCGCCAGGAGCACGCCCAGAAGACGGGTCAGGAAGGCAAGCCGGAAGCCTACTACTTCCCGCCCCAGTTGAACGCTGCCGAGAATCATTTCGACTACACCTTCATGGGGCTTGAACCCGGCGTCACTAAAGATGACGTCAAACGGTGCCTGGAAAACTGGAACAAGGGGGACAACGGAATTCTCGACCTGTCCCGGGCGTACCGGCTGAAACCGGGGACCGGCTGGCTTATTCCGGCGGGCGTCCTCCACGCGCCCGGGTCCCGTTGCACGTATGAACCCCAGTGGGGGTCGGACGTTTTTGGAATGTTCCAGTCAATGGTCGAAGGACGCTACGTCCCCTGGGAGTTGTGCGTGAAAGACGTGCCCAAGGAATACCAGCACGATTTGGACTACATTGTGGACCAGCTCGACTGGGAAAAGAACGTCGATCCCTACTTCCGCGAACACAACTACCTGGAGCCCATCGTGGATGAGGAAAACTCCGGAGAAGGCTACACCGACCGCTGGATCGTCTATGGTCTGGTGGATGGCAAGCAGCTCTTCTCCGCCAAGGAGCTCACGGTGATGCCCGGCGCGAAATGCGTCCTTCGCGATCCAGGCGCCAGTGGCTGGATCACCGTCCAGGGATGCGGCTATATCAGCGTCCAGGGGTATGAGAAGAGCAAACTCTGGTTGCAGACGCCGATCATGATCCGCTTCGGAGAAGAGCCGGATGACGAGATCTACATCACCTATGAGGCGGCCAAAGCTGGTGTCATCGTGGAGAACACGGGAACCGAGCCGCTCGTGAGTCTCCGGTACTTCGGGCCGGATGTCCATCCCAAGGTGCCCAACGTCGGCGACTACAAAAAGCAGAAGCGGTAAGCCCCGCGGGTAAGAGCCCGGGCGGTCGCAAAGGGCCCGTCCCGGAATGACCGCTTTGTCTGAAAGTGTAACCATTTGGACCTCGGTCAGGGTGGCATATGATCTACCCTGACCGTTTTTTGTCTGAATCGGGGCTACCCACCAAAAGCGCTCCATCTGGCAACAGTTGATTTCATGCTGCCCTGTTTGCTTACTTTTTTCATCAGGACAAGAGAATGCCAACGCACGGCTGGTTTTGATACGCCAGATTGTCGTCGCGAACACGATTCCATGTTCCGCTCGCTTGATTTGGCGGGAAAGAGTTTGACCTTGTTTTCGCCGTAACCTAGGCTTTGAGAGAAGCCATGACAATGCCCTGGTGAAACTCGACTTATCGTTGGCCAGGCAAATTCTTGTTTAGTCCGTTGTTCAACAGGCAACTCATCCGGAAATGATTGACCGGCCACACATACGGGGAGCTTGCGGCAGTTTCTGATCGGGAACCGCTGTCTTGCGGGCAAACACGTTTTGGACAGATCTCAACCCGATGCCGGACGGCGGGGGTGAGGCTGGTCGGTTCATTTCACCGGAGGGATTCCTGTTGTGAATCATTGGAGAAAGGGGACCACGTATGTCCGAGATCGCGGCACCAGCTTCCGGTGCCCCTGAGACGCAGGTGACGCCGCTGCCCGGCGGAGTGACGGAACCCTCTGGACCGGCAACGGAAGCGCTTTCATCGAGTGTCATACCGTCCGGACAGGAAACCGGGTCACCGGACATCGCCCATTATGAACGCCTCGTGGCAGCCCGGCTGGGAGTGTCGGCCGGTCTATTCGCTGCCCTGCGGGTTCGCCATCTGCCGACCGCCATCCATTCCCTGCGCGTGGCTCTTCTCTGCTCGGCCTGGGCCAAATGGCGCGGCATGACAGAGCAGGAACGCGACGAGCTCGAAGTCGCCGCCCTTTTGCACGACGTGGGCCTGATTGGTCTGCCGGATCAAATCCTCCTTAAACCGGGGCCGTTGACTCCGGAGGAGATCCTTTACGTCGATCGTGCCCGGCTGATGAGTGTGGAAATCCTTCGGCACGTCACCGACAACGAAAGGATTTTGCGGATTGTGGGCAACGTGCCGGCGTGGTATGACGCGACCAGGGCGGGGTACTCAGCGTGGGGGCGAGCCATCCCCGAAGCGGCCCGGATGATCGCCGTCGCCGAAGCCTTCGACGCCATGACCACGGACCATCTTTACCGTCCCGCGATGAGCGTGGAACGGGCATTTGCGGAGCTGTATCATGGGGCGGGACGGCAATTTGACCCTGATCTCGTGGAAGAGTTTGTTCGGTTTTATCGGGGCGGTGCGGATGGAGCCAAAGAAGATGTCGCCCGACGCTGGCTGACCGACCTGGACGCCGAGTCGGTCAACCATCTGTGGCGATGGGTCTCCCCCTCTCAAACCATTCTCCCCCCGGAGATGGAGACCGTCTTCCAGCACCGCCTTTTGCAGAACATGCGGGATGGCGTCATCTTCGTCGATACCCAGGAGCTTATTCTCCAGTGGAATCCCGGAGCAGAGCGGCTCAGCGGAATCATGGCGGAAGCCGTGCGTTCGCGAAAGTGGTCCCCTACTATTCTTGGGCTGCGAAGCGAACGGGGAGAACCGCTGACCGAGCAGGATTGTCCCGTCCTCACCGCCCTGCGATGCGGGGCCCAGGTGCTGCGGCGCCTCAGCATGCAGGGCAGGAATCAGGAGAAAGTCCCGGTCGATCTCCACGCCGTTCCGGTGGTCCTGCAGGATGGGACTATTCTCGGCGCCGTGGCCATCATTCATGACGCCTCACCGGAGATCAATCTGGAACAGCGGCTCGAATATTTCCGCGAACGCGTGACCCGCGATCCGCTCACAGACCTTGCCAACCGCGCGGAATTTGATCGCATGTTGCCACTCTTTGTGGAGCAGTACCAGCGGCGAGGAATTCCCTTCAGCCTCATCATCTGCGACCTCGATCGCTTCAAACAGGTCAATGACACCTACGGTCATCAGGCGGGGGACGACGCCCTGCGGACGCTGGCAGGGGTTCTGCGCCGGTTCTCCAGGTCCGGGGATCTGGTCGCCAGATACGGAGGCGAAGAATTCGTCATGCTCTGTGCTGCGTGTGACATTGCGACGGCCACCCGTCGCGCCGAAGAAATGCGAGAAGCCCTCGCCCGCACACCCCTGGCTCGGCTGAACGGTCGGGTGGTAACGGCCAGTTTTGGAGTCACGGAAGTTCAGCCGGGGGACACTCCCGAAACAATTCTTCGACGGGCAGATCGGGCGCTTCTCATGGCCAAGGCCAACGGCCGAAATATGGTCGTCCAGCTCGGGGTGGGCAATCACGGCGAGACCACACCTGTCAGTTCCAAACACTGGTGGTGGCGTTCCGCATCGCCAGAGGTTTCCGTGGAAGAGACGCT
>NZ_JACIYL010000492.1 GCF_014359955.1 Thermogutta sp.
TCGTTCGGCCGCCAGTTCGGCCAGCTCCTCGGGCTGCCGAACCAAGAGAATTTCGTAAAGAATCGCAAAAAACTGGCGGGTATGTTTCCAGGCAGCTCCCCGCGCAACCACCATGGCGACCGCAATCACCGCCCCCACAATGACGGTAATCACAAACGCCCAGAGGGTGTGTGTCATGCCAATCCAGGCCCCCACTCCTGCCAGCAGTTTCACATCGCCGGCGCCCATTCCTCCGATGGCGTAGGCCGGCAACAGCAGCGCTAAGCCCACTGCGGTGCCCAAGAGACTCGACCACACACCGGGCCAGCCGAACCACAAGCCGCTCACCACCCAGCCGCTGATAATCAGGGGAAATGTGAGCCAGTTCGGCACCTTGAGTTTCGTCCCGTCGATCCAGGCAGCCCAAACTAAGACCACGCTGACGAACCAACAGATTCCCCAAACTGTCCAGGGCTGGTCTGATGTTTGAAGTACGCGTTCCAGCATTTGATCACACTCCGTCAAAAATGCCGTACGGTGCTCTTGATGGTGTCCTCATTTCTCCGTTTTTTGCGACGTGATGCGTCTTCCGAACATCCTCGAGGTGTTCGCGTTTCGGCAGGCATCGCTTGAGTCGCACATCAGGGGATCCGTACAGTCCCCGTGGGCGTCCACGTCGAATCTTCCACCGGCCGGTTGTCTGCCCGCCTGGTCATCACATTCGAACCGTCAGCAGGTATTGGAGGACGGCCGCCAGAAGCGTCAGCCACAGGACCAACAGCGAAAAGGCCTCGCTCGCCAGTTCCGGAGGAATGGTCGGATCCATGGTCAGGTCTCCTTGACTGGGGATGACATCACTCAAAGCTCGATACTCTGGGGTGAACACACGACCTATGTGGTTGATCCCTCTATGAAAAAGTGTAGGTCAAAAAAATACCCCTCGGAGCAATTTTGGCCCCGAGGGGCGATGTCATCCCGCTCTGTGGTCCGACTGTGCGGACCAGAGCCCACCGGTCATGTCAGCAGACATCAACTGCCGGCGGTGCTTTGGATGGAGTCGGTGACGTTCTGGAAGGTGTCACGCGCGGCGGTGCCCAGAGACGAGATCGCCGTGAGACAGACGATCACGATCAGGGCCAGCATCACCGCGTACTCCACAGCGGTCGGACCATCTTCCGAGACGAGGAAACGGTGCAACTTCTGAGCAAGCGACTTCATACAGTTCCTCCAAGACAAGCGGGACATGTGATCAGCCTTGATCCTCTTTCAAGACTGATCCAGGAAAAGGGGGATCGACGGTACACGCCACGCTCCCGTGACGCCGGCCTGTCCCGTACCGTCTGCATCCCGACAACACCCAAAACCGATGCCTCTTCCCCGTAGGCTGCGATGCCCGTCCACCGTCTCGGCAGACGCGCCTCGCCGTCCCCGGCACGTCCCGGTTGTCGGCAGGCAGGAGCCTGAAGGTCAGCCTTCAGACCGCATCATCCCTTCGGCAGCCCGGCGACCGGATGCAACCACCCGGCCCGTAGCTTTGCGCCCCGGCCTTGCGACCGGTTTGCCTTTATCGAGGATGAGGCGACAGGCCGTTGGCGACAGGGTTCTCGGGGACCACCCACCGAGTTGCCAACCCTGTCCGGCGACGACCCTTCGGCCGTCCTCTCAGCGGCCCATCGAGTCCAGCGTCTTTTCGCTCACTCTCAAAGGCCGCCTCTGTAATGAAAAATAGGTCATGTATTCGGCTTGTCAAACGAAAAACTTTAGCCGCTTGATTACGGACATCTTCCCGTGCAAAATAATCACACATTGTGCGGCTGTTGCCGGTTTAACGAAGCACGGCAGCACCCGCACGGGCCAAACAATCACCTGGGGAGGACACAATGAAGCGGCTATTCTTCGCAGCCGTCCTCGTCGCGCTGGCAGGCGGGGCAGGCATTTGTCTGGGTGCAGATCCCGTGGCGCTGACAGGTTTTTCGTGGGATCGTGTGCCCGTATGCATCCACTTCGGCAAGCGGACATCCGATCTGACCGAAGCGGAACTGGACTTCCTCGCATCGCACGCCCAACTGATCACGCTGGAAAAAGGTCACGGGGCCGCCGTTTATGGCAGCACCGAGGCGGGCATCGCAGAGACCGCCCGGCGATTGAAACAACGCAATCCGAAGTTGAAGGTTCTTTTCTATTTCAATGCGTTCATCAACTGGCCGGGATACGCAGCCTTCAAGACATATCGCGATGAATGGACCCTCCGCGACCGGGAAGGGAATATCGTTTACAAGACAGACCGTGTTTCTCGGCCCGATCCCTCCCAGCCGGCATTCCGCGAGTGGTGGTCGAACGTGGTCGCCGAGGAGCTCAAGCGGGCACCGCTCGACGGTGTGTTCGTCGATGCATTGCCGCAGGCGCTCGTTCCTTCCTTCGCCCGCGTCGTAGGCCAGGAAAAAGCCGACGCGGTCGTCGCCGGACTCCGTGAGATGGTCGCCCTGACCAAGCGCAAGATCGGAGATGACAAGATCGTGCTGGCCAACGGCACACGGGGCACCGATTTCCGTGAGATTCTCGATTGGGAAGGGATCGACGGGGTGATGATCGAACACTTCGCCGCGTTCAACTCCGCCAGTCCTGAAGATATCCTGGCCGACATGGAAACCATGGCCATAGCGGCCGAGAAAGGAAAGTTTGTCGTGCTCAAGGGCTGGCCGGGTTTCACCTGGCTGGATAGCGCGATGATGAAACGGCCGCATGAGGAGCTGCTGGAGCTGGCACGGCGCAACATCACTTTTCCCCTGGCTTGTTTCCTGGTAGCGGCCCGACCGGGTTCCTTCTTCTGCTACTCGTGGGGATACACGGATCGCCACGGAACGCTGGATGTGTATCCCGAGCTGGAGCGACCCCTTGGTCCGCCCCTGGGAGATGCCCAGCGGTCCGGTTGGACCTTCCGTCGTGAATTTCCCCACGCCTCGGTGTTTGTCGATGTGAAAGCGAAGACGGCCCGAATTGAGTGGAGGTGATCGCCGTGAAGGCCTTTTCGTCTGCAATAGTTGCGAGCTTTGTCCTCGCTCTCTGGTGCGCAACTTCGAGTTCAGCCATCGCCGTGAACCCGGCGGCCCCAAACGGGTGGCAATGATTTTCGCTTCCACCTCCCCATCCAGAATCTTGTTCCCTGGTGGCCCCGACCGGCTCTTCCCTTCCAGCGTCTCCTCAAAACCCCGTTCCACAAAACGCTGACGAATCTTCTCCACGGTCTGTCGCCGACACCCGAACGCCTCGGCAATGTGTTGGTCCGTCCAAGCTGGACCGTCCGCGTCCGCCTTCAGCAGAATCTGAGCGCGACGGACCTTCTG
>NZ_JACIYL010000493.1 GCF_014359955.1 Thermogutta sp.
GCGAACCATTTTGGTGAAGTTGTCGCTGCCCATCGCCAGTTGCTGGCTTCCCCCGACGGTGCCTGTGCCGATGCCCAGTACCGAAGTCTTCAGACCGGTTCGTCCCAGGGTGATGCGATCCACCCCGCTTTTAATGTCGGGCATGTGCGGGTGGCCGAACGTCCAGCGACCCGCCAAAGCAGCGCTCCCCGCTGCCGCCATCCCCGCCAAAAACGCTCGTCGCGAAACGTTCATCATAGTCCGGACCTCCTCGCTTCTATAAGTCAGCAAAAAGTCCCGCGTTCAGCTTGGACAAATCACTCCACAAGCGCCAGTTTATACCCGACCGCAGGGTCAGGACGCGCTCCATTGTACCGCAGGGCCAACCGGAATCCAGCAACAGGATTTTCGCATTGTCATTCCATTAATCAATGGCGATTGAATTTGTGATGTTTGAAAAATCGTCAAAGTTTGACATGAAGAGAGCCGATAACGAGGGCTAGCTTGAGGTGTGCAGACAAGTTGTGCACACAGACGAGAAAGAGAGTCACGTCATATGGTAAAAAGTACGGCAAACTGGCGGCAGATTGCGAAAGATCTCATCCGCAGTTTTGGGCTCGAGGTCCGTCGTATTCCACGTTTTGCGGCCGGTCGTACACCCGTGGAGGAGATTCTTCCCTATGCCGATTACGCGCCATGGTTGCGCGATGAGGGGTTCCTGACGGTTTACGAGAAGATCCGCAATAATACGCTCGTGGACCGGTACCGGTGCTGGGAACTGTGGACGCTGGTGCCGGAAGTTTGCTCGGTTCCGGGAATACTCCTGGAAGTCGGAGTCTGGAGAGGTGGGACGGGCGTTCTTCTGGCCTATCGGGCCCAGCAGTTGGGGATGGATTCCCCAATTTACCTGTGTGACACGTTCAGGGGTGTCGTGAAGGCCTCACAGAACGATCCCTTCTATAAAGGCGGGGAGCACGCAGATGCCTCCCCTGAAATCGTCGAGGATCTTGCCGAGAGGTTAGGGGTAGCCGGTATCAAGATTCTCCCGGGGATTTTCCCGGATGAAACTGGCCCTCTCCTCCCGCCTGAACCCATTCGGTTGTGTCATATTGATGTGGACACTCACGCCTCCGCAGCGGATTGTTTTCGGTGGGTCTGGCCGAGGCTCTCACCCGGCGGGATTGTCGTCTTCGATGATTATGGGTTCAGCCAGTGTTCAGGGCTGGCCTCTTTCGTGGATGGTCTGCGCGGCCAGCCAGGCCGGGTCGTTGTGCACAACCTCAACGGTCACGCGCTGGTGATCAAGACGGGGGAGTGAGAGCGGCTTTCTTGTCGTGAAAATCAACCCGGGTCGCTGGTCCAAAAGCGCAACATAGAGACGGCGCATGAAAAAAGCAGGAGCAATCTCAAATCCGCTCCTGCCAGTCAATGGTTGTCGATTGAAATCGCGTCCCGCCTGGTGTGATGGGACCGCTCCGTAAAAGCCGCCGAAGAGGCTTCTCACCAGAGGGGCGAGCCGGCGGCCTGAAGCGCGGCCTTGGCTTGCTCGACGACCCGGTCGAATCCTTCGGGATCGTTGACGGCCATTTCGGCAAGACTCTTGCGATCCAATTCGATTCCCGCTTTTTTCAGCCCGTCGATGAATCGGCTGTAGAGCATCCCACGCTGGCGAACAGCCGCACTGATGCGGGTAATCCACAAGCGGCGGAATTCGCGCTTGCGAACCCGGCGGTCACGATAGGCATAGACCCCCGCCCGGATCAGCGTCTCCTTAACCGTCCGCAGGAGCCGCCGGCGTCCGCCGACAAAACCTTTTGCTCGACGAAAGAGCTTTTTTACACGACGTCTGCGCGTTGCACTCGTTTTGGTTCGCATGGTAGGACTCCCTTAGCGAGCGGGAACGAGGCCCCTTCAGTGTCCTGAAGGCGTTTGACCCTGCCCGTCCCGCAGTATTCCGACCAACACCCGCGGATTCCACTCATCAAAGGCACCAGTCTGCACGGACGGTCACCCAATTGGCGACGGCGCCCATCATGTGCGAATGAGCGGAATGATCCGCTTGGCCTCCACTTTGGAAAGGACATCCGTACCCCGAAGCTGCCGACGCCGCTTTTTGGACTTCCGCGTCGCCAGGTGGCTCGTCCCGGCACTTCGGTGCTTCACCTTTCCTGTGGCCGTGATTTTAAACCGTTTTGCCGCAGCCTTTTTTGTCTTTTGCTTGGGCATGGAATAAAAACAACCTTCTTTCCAGACGTCAAACCAAAACTCTACCCTGCTGGGATGGCGCCGCCCCAGTGGGGTTGGTCGCCTGGCAGGGCAAGCCGGCAATAGTCGTAGGGAAAACACCCATTTTACCCGGGGCGGGACGGCGCGTGAAGCGGGCATGGCGCTGACAGATCCCCGTTCCCCATTTTCACAAATCCCTACCATATCCCACCGGGACAATTCGTTGTAGGGGCAATTCATGAATTGCCCCTACCGTCTCACCAGCAATTGAACCAAAGAATTGGAGCCGGACCAGTGAAATCGATAATCCAAGCTGGAAAAGCGGACCTGACAGGCGGGTCCCTCCGGGTTGAATCTCGCTCCCATCCGGACTCTTGTGGCGGTCCGCGTCCCAGTGGGCAAAGGAGATTGAGTCAGGGCATGGCGGAGGGAAGGCACGTGCTATAACGCGGGGCGGTGTCCCTGCCTGAAGACATTTGGTGATAATGCCAGGTTTATCCGCCTTGTTGTGAATCAGAAGGCCCCTGCGGTTGAACCTGCCCGATCGAGGCGGGCTATTGGCAGACAAAAACAGGCCCAGTGGGTCTGGCATACGCTCGGCTGCGGGGAGGCGGACGGTCGAGGTCTGCTTCAGACCATGGGCCTCAAGTCAGTATATCCGTCGCTGCCAGAAAAATCTAGCTCAGCGATCTCGTGATTTGATTATTGCATCGCCCCTGTAAGAGTTCGATCACCCGTCGGGTAAATCTCTTTCCAGTGCAGGATCTCTTTCGGGTGGAGGCAAAAGGCACTTTTGCGATTGCCATGCTGATGTTTTTCGGCGGCCATCACCGCATTGTCCAACGGTCCCCGGATCGCTGCGCGGGTCCAGAATTGCCTTTTATGCAAAGAATGCGGGTGTTCCCCCTTTCGGACGAAATAGGGGCACGGCGATAACGCTTCCGGTACCCTGAACGGTGGTCTACATTTCAGTATCACAGAACTGAGCATGGCATGGGAGCGATTTGGCGGAAGTATGTTCCACGCGAAATCGGACTCCAGGCATCGGTCAAGCGTTTTTGGCTTCCCAAAATTGTTTTGCCGGAAGGGTTGGTGTCCGGAACGAAGCTCAC
>NZ_JACIYL010000494.1 GCF_014359955.1 Thermogutta sp.
GGGTGAGGCCGGCCACTGCGCTGGCTTGCCCATGCCGTTCTGCCGATTATAATGTAAAGGGTGGATTATTCCGCAGCGGCGGTAGAAGTTATTATCGAGCCGCCCATTGTTGAGGGACGCATCAAGCATTGCGACGCCATCATTTTCATCATCCAAAGCGCGTCCCGTTCGAGACGGCGCAAGCCGATGACAATATTCGGTACATTATGGTCGTGTAAGTTGTGTCAAGCCCCGCGGAGAGAAAGGAACGAGCGCAAGAGCGAGTGATCAATCGGAGTGGCGCCAAATCGGTCAGGGTTCACGTCACGTCATCTTTATTCCCTTTTTTGTCATCTTCCATCAGTTGCGTTATCCCTGGCGACACTCCTGCCGGCGATGATAGGAGGGAACATCGGACCGGCACCTCCTGGGAACGATCACGGTGCTCCTGCCCGCTCCGAGGGAAGACCTGGTCGCACACGTTGCCATTTCCAGATCAGGTGGCTTGACCGACGGTGCCGGGTAATCTTTTCGCACATGCTGAACGCAACAGGAGTTCTGATCTTCTGGTTCTGGTCCCGGCGCTGGATTCCTTTGCGGCCTTGTGGGCCGGAGGAATGTTATCATGCGCGTCTCGGATTTGGGTCTGCCGGCCATGACGATGCCGGCCGTGGTCACGCCCGTCGATAAGGAGCAACAGGCTTCCCCAGCTAACACGTCGAAGACATCGCCAGCGTGCCAGGAGCAATCTCCGGGCCAAAACAACAGGGTGCCGCTGCATCGGCTCGCCGAAGTCCGAATCAGACAGGGAGTCACACGGCGGACGATGGCCCGACGCATGAAAGTGGATGTCCGCACGGTGAAACGCGAGGAAGATCCCTACAACGACCTCCCACTTTCCGTGCTCTACCGCTGGCAAAAAGCGTTGCAGGTGCCCCTTGTGGAGTTGCTCTCCGACATAGAAGAGCCTCTGTCGGCCCCGGTTCTGCAACGCGCGCGGCTTCTCCGCATGATGAAGACGGCGCGCGCCATCCAAGCGAGGACAAAACAGCCCTCCGTCCGATACCTTGCCGACATGCTGGTCCAGCAACTCCTGGAGCTGATGCCCGAACTGGCCGACGTAACCCCCTGGCCGGGTGGCCGATCCAAGCGGCAACCCACCCTCGGCGAAATCGCTGAGCATCCCCAGAAATTTCGCATGCGTTGATGGATCGGGTTGACGGCGCGTCAAACACGGTGACCTGTGGATAACGGGTCACCGTGTTGCCTCGTTTGACTATCCTTCTCGCATTGTCTCGGCCTGGGTCAACGGCACCTCGGTCCGAAGTTTCCTGTGCCTGGCACATGGCCGCGTCAAAACCGGTCAACAGCCCAGCCAGGCGGGATCGTTCTTTTTCGATTCACCCTGCCAATTTTTTCTATCTTATCTGTCTATCTCAGTTTAAAGCCAACGACCGAGAGAAATGTGCTATTTCCACACGCTTAAACTTCGTGTTCAATAGGGACGTCACCGGAAGGTTGAAAAAGCCGCGATTTTCTTCCGAAATCCTGGGGTCCCGGTCATGATTTCCGCCTCCGCCCGGTCTCTGCATGGTTCGCCCGATCTATCGGCCAGGTCAGCAGGAGCGCCTCTCCGAATCTCGCGTCGCGGTCTCATGAGGCCAGGTTTTCTCGCGATTGGGATATTGGTACTCTGTTCACTCTCGACCGGATGTCAACGACCATCGCGACATGAGGAGGCTGCACGTTCTCCGATTGAAGAACTGGGCAAATTGCCCGGGGTGCGGAAGACCCTCCTGCCCGCTCTTCGCGAGGAGCTTGCCCGAATCGAGGAAGAAGGCGGAACTCCGGAGCTCTTGACACCGCGTCTTCCTCCCCCCGAGGAAAACCTGGCTGCCGTGTTCCACGAACTGTTTCCTGCGGACCGCCTGCCGTTTCTCCTGGCCAGGAGTCGAGAATTGCTCCTCGAAGGCATTCCCGGGGATGATGCGGCTGCCAGGGCGTTACAGGAATTCTTGCGTCCTCTGGAAGGGCAGCAAAAAGCGGTTCGTGCGGCTTTGCATCGGCCCAAATGTGTCTTTCCGATTGTTTACACCGCTGGATTCGCCGCCGACCTGGCGTTTGCCGACCACGTCGTCATGGCCACGCGGGTGGAGCTCCTGGAGGCATTGCTGAGCGCCTCCAAAGGGGAGTCAGGCCGATCTCTGGAAAGCATCGGCGTCGCGCTGAGAATCAGCCATCGATTGAGCCAGACGGGTCATCCCCACCTGCGATTCGAAGCCGCTCGGCTGCGGCGTGCCGTTCTGGACGTGCTTCAGGAAATCTTTTCCCACGGGAAGGTGCTTCGCGAGGACGCAGCCGCGCTCAGCGAGGTTGTCAAGAACATCCTTGCCACATGGCCGGAGGACGCCGACACCTGGAAGGCCGCGCGAGCTCTCGGCCTCCACGCTTACGAGGTGGTCCGCATCGGTCGCCTGTTCGATTTGCTGACCGACGAAGAAGCCAAAACACTTTCGCAGGAGTACGACCTCCGCTCGCTTGTGGAGAAGACCCGCGCAAATGCGGACCAGGATGAACTGTACTATCTGACCCAGATGCGTCAGGTGATCGAGCTATCGCGGAAGCCCTATTTTGAGCGAAAACCCGCACTGGACCGCCTGGTTAGCGAATGGCAGGCAAGAAAGGCGGACGAAGAGGTTCTGGTGGCTTGTCGCATCCTCCTGCCTATGGTAGAGCCCGGGCAACTGGTCCAGGCGGAAGATCAGGCCAATACGCTGGCGTGGGCGGTGGCACTCAACGCGGCTTTGGGCGATCAGAATGCCACGGAGGTCGTCAATCCCCTAACGGGAGAGAAGTACTGGCTGGAATCCAGCGGCGACTGGCTCTATATCAACGGCATCGGGACAGACCTCGGACGGCACGGTGCCATCGAGATTCCCCGTTTCCCGTCGCCGAAATGAATGTGGCCTCAGGACAGGCGTGCTGGATCAACTCTTCGCGGCCTGAGAACGATCAGCGGCGGACTGATGGTTGGACCCGTCCTGGCTCGCCTTGCCGTTGTCGGTCATTCCCAGGGATTTTCGGACAATCGGTCCCAGCAGCGGATGATTGATTAGCTTCAGGTCTTTTTCGTCAGCTATTTGTCGCAGGTCATCACGGGCTCGGAAAAAGGCCTCCACGACACGCGGGTCCCACTGGCGACCGGCACCCTTGCGAATGATCTCGTCGATTTTGTCGTTGGGCATCCGCGAGCGATACGGACGGTTGCTCGCCATCGCATCGTAGGCGTCGGCCACTGCGACAATTCGGGCAATAGGAGGTATGGCCTCGCCG
>NZ_JACIYL010000495.1 GCF_014359955.1 Thermogutta sp.
CTGCTTTTGCGGGGGCGTTTTTTTGTGCGGGAACCTAGCTTCCCGATGCAAAATAGGGGTATCCGTGGGTTCCTTTTTCAGCCTCGCGCCGGCCTTTCCGGTCGGGGGCACCCTTCCCGGCGGAGTGCCGCTCCCCTCACGAACCTTTCAGCCGCCTTGGGCCAGTCCACGGGGGCGATCTTGAGGAGCTGGCAGGCATCCAGTAGCAGGGCCACTGCGGAGTCATGGAAAGTGTCGTAGAGTTCAAAGAGGGCCGGGAAGTCACCAACCTGCCCCCTGTCACCACAACTCCCCTTGCCCCCCGTTCTACGGGGGGTTGGGGGGTTGGTGGGAATCAGCACGTATCCCGGGCCGTATTCGCTTGGTTGCAGCCGGAGGGAGTATCCCAATTCCCAGAGCTTGTGAAGCAGTAACCAGCCGCCCACTTCCTCTTTGTGTGCCCGCAGGAGGGCCAGCTCGTCTTTGGTCAAGGCCTCCGGAGTCACGTGGAAGTGAAGTTCTCCACGTTCCCACGTGACGGATACTCCGGGGCGGTTCAGCACATGCAAGATGCCTTCGGAGGGAGTTCCGCAGAGATTCACCCGCTGGCCCACGGTCGGGGCGGTCACCCTGCCAGCGGAAGATTCCCTCTGAGTGGTGGTACAATCTAACCACGCCAGTGGGTCGAGAGAGTTTCTCATAATTTCTTCCCTCTTACTTCTGGTTTCCGCATTTCCGCTAGTCGTAAGTATTGTTGGGACAATGACTTAAATGGAAAGTGCCGCGAATTTCCGCTAGTTTCCGCTTTTCGGCTAGCTGCCACGTTCGTGCCTTGTGGAAATGCCGAAAGTAGTGGAAAGTAATGCCACTTTCCGCTTTAATTGCGTTCATTTCACAACTTGCGCCTAGCGGAAAGTGAGAAACGGGGAGGAAGCAAAAACTTTTTCTGGTTCAGGGAGCACACCCCGGCCGTGGTATTCCCCGATGATTCTCCAGGTGGCCGACTTAGGCCCTCCTCCGGGGGATACTTGCTCAATTGCTCCCTGTTCTGCTAGGGCGCGGAGGGCCTGTCGTGTCCACTGTGGGGTCATGCCCCCGATGTCGGCCGCCTCCCTAGTGGAGAACTCCCCGTCCCCGACAGCCGCTTTTAGTTTTTCAAGCAAGCGTTCAAATGACGTGTGCACCTCCCGCCCCAGCAACCGAGCGGCGGGCCGTTGCAGTAGTCGATAGGCCACGTAGTAATCCGCTGGGTCGGCGATGATCGCCTCGCCATCCCGCTCGCGCTGGAATTGATGGGCCACCGCACTCGCTCGAATCAGTGCCACACAATGCCTCGCGATACGCCGGCATTCGGGCCTGTCCGCCGGGAATTTCTCAGCGAGTTGCTCTGCAAACGGGATCACGACCTGCGGCGGATGGCTGCCGATGAGCCGCTGAAAAGCCCAATGCTTCGCAATGATCATTTCAGAATTTTTGCTTTGCGGGTTGCTTGCGTCGCTGAACAGCTTACTGATCACCAGCCGGGTCTGTTCCTCCGAGTCGTCGGAGTTCAAGATCAGCATCCGCGACGCGTCCTCATCAAGAAGTTTGCTTTTCGTCGTGGATTCGCAAAACGCGACGGGGCCTTCCTGAATGACCACTTCCGTGGTCATCTGCCCATCCGGCCCGCGAGTGGCGACCGCCTTGACGAGCCGCCCTTCGCTGACCAGCTCTCGCCAGCTCCGGTTGGCGTCCACCACCTCGGGTGTTTCCCCCTGTGGGCGTTCTCCCAGGACCACGAAGCGATGACGCAGGCTTCCCGGGGGAAGATAAAACCAACTGTTCGGGCTGGCCTGAGTCAACTTGATTGTCGCTTCGGGAGGGAAGAGCGCGCCCACTTTCTGTAAGACATGCGATTTGCCGCTGGACGTGGGACCCACGATAACCGCAGCCAACGGGCTCGCCAGCAAGCGGCTGACGCCAACAAGCCATACAGTGAGCGACGTTTCCGCCTCTCCGGCAACACCCAGTGTGCAAATGTCCTGATAAACCTCCCGGAGTAATTCGGGGCTGTTTGCCATCCGCTCCGCCTCGGTGACGATCTCCGGGGGCGTCTTTTCTATCTCACGGCGGGCGATTTCAAAGGGATCCGGGGAGTTGCCGTTGCCGCGGGCTGCCTGCTCTGCCGCCGCTTTATCCGCTTCATCGGCTAGGTTGAGAAGCATGCCCTCGAACGCACGGGCTAACTCCTGTCCCGGGCGCTGAAGCGTCTGCCCTAATCCCTCGAAAAAACGTTTGCGAGCGTTTGCGTTGTCAACATCAACTTTGTCACGGAACACTTCCGCCCCATTTTCCAAGACCATGACGAGTCTGCGGGCGGACCCGTTATGGGGAGTTACAACAAAATTCAGTGGACTCATTTGCGAAACCTCCTGTGATGAGCGATGGCGCGTGACCAGGCCCGATAAAACGCAGGTGGAAGAGGAATTGGGCCGGTGGGATACTTTGAAATGGACTTTGCGATGGCCAGCACTTCCCGCTCGGGAAGAGGCGGGCGACAACGAATCTGATTGGCCGCCAAAAGAGCGGCTGCTATCTCATCCTGCGAAAATCCCAGCCGACGAAGCTTCCCGGCCAGTCGAGTAAGGCCGACGTTTCTTTCGCCTTCGCAAAGGATTGAACCCTCCCGGGCTATTTCCTCGGCGGACTTAGGATCGGGGGCGTGTTCGATGGCCTTCGCGGCGGCTTTGAGAGCTGCGTCCAGCCACTCCGGCGGCGGGGGGAGTTGGTCGATCGGAACGATCGGCCGAATCCATCGGTAGCTCTTGCCGTTGACACTCGACGGCGGGGCTACCACATAGCCACGGGGGCCTTTCGTATCGACCCCCGGGGCAATCACCGCGACCGAGTTTGGCCAGTTTGCTTTGAAGTAAAGATGAAAACCACCGCGCGGGGTTTGGACCAACGGGCATCCCGTGGCCTTCAGGTCCTGCCGGCGCTGGTCACCCGGCCAACCGGCCTCCAGGGCGGCGGGGTCGATGTCCAAAACCGAGAAGCCATCTCCGGTTGCTATGCCCCAATTGCACCCCGGAAACTCTGCCAGCCACTGGCGGACAGTCGCCTCGTCGCGGGCGGCCTGTTCCGGCCATCCTGGTAGGAGTGGACGCTTACTTCCGCAGTGAAGAGGGTGGACCCGGTAGCCCAGGCGTAGGTAGGTGAACAAAACTTGGCTCACGGGACGCTCCTTTCCAGGCAAACTGGGGTTGCGTCCACGCGGCCCAGAACCTAAAATATGAACGGCGGTTTAGGTTGTGGGGGTGGACGCACCCCACGGCGGCGGCGTCGGTCACTGG
>NZ_JACIYL010000496.1 GCF_014359955.1 Thermogutta sp.
ATTCTCTTCATTGACCATCTCGAACCCTCTGAATTACTCGATCTGCGAGGTTACGTGGAAAAGTGGGAAGATGAGTATATGTCGGCCGTCTCGGAAGGGGCGGAGGAACCGGAAGACAAGGTGCTCAATCGCCTTCGTGAGCTGGAAGCGCTTCGCACCTGAGAGGGAAGCCGGGCGGAGTTGCGCCCCGTTTCGATTTCCGCGGAACGGTCCGTTGTACCTTTCGGGCCGCGATTTGGCAGCCGCCTGAGTGTTGATTACACTAGGGATTAGAAGGCCGAAGAGTGCTCAAACCGGCAGCCGTGTCGAAAGACGGGCTTTGGGCCGGTTGATGGTGTGTGAAGGGTGATTATTTCTTTGAGCTGGCGGGTAGCTCCACCTGCTCGTGTGTCTGACGAGGCGCCTCGCATGTGCTGGCATGATCGACACCGTTGGCTAATCAGGCGTTTGCTCGCTCTTGTCCTGGGTGTGCTCTTGATTACGGGACTGGACGCGGTTGTCCGAGCCGAAGAGAACACCAATCCGCAGAATGCTGCCCAGCCTGCGGGAACTCAGCCGGCGCAACCGCTCACACCCTCACCGGCGGAGAAGCAGATTGAGGCGATGCCGATTCCGGAGCAGATCCTGGGGCCGCCGCGCCGCCTGGCACCTGGCGTCTTGATCACGATTCCGCCCGACGTTCAGGTGGATGAAACCCACAACCGCCAGGATATCGTCGAGCTGGTCGCAGCAGATCCCCAATTGGATTGGGCCAAGGGGGTGGACTTCCGACGGGAAGTGTACTGTCTGGAATTCCAGTTCAAGCTACCGCGGCTGATTCAGGTCGATCTTCCCCAGCCCAGTGGCAAACTTCAGCGGAAAACAATTTGGTACCTGGTCTATAAGGTCACCAATCGCGGCGGGGCCCTCCGCCCGGTGCCCGAAGAGGACGGCACCTACCGCGTCGATACCGTGGACGTGCCGGTCAGGTTCATTCCCATCTTTTACCTGGAAGCGGAGACGTCGTCCGGCATGAAAAGGTATCCCGACCGTGTCATCCCGCTCGCCAAGCAGCCTATCCAGATGCGGGAAGACCCCAATATCAACTTCTACGATTCGACCCAGGTGTCCACACGCGAGTTGGCGGTGGGCCAGTCCATGTGGGGGGTGGCCACCTGGGAGGATGTCGATCCGTCCATCGACAAGTTCTCGATTCTCGTCGTCGGACTGTCCAACGCCTATCGCTGGCAGGACCCCCCAGGCGCCTATAAGCCGGGAGACCCGATCGGCCAGGGGCGGCGATTTGAACGGAAGACGCTCCGGCTCAACTTTTGGCGGCCGGGGGACGAGTTCATCCTCCGGGAAGACACGATCCGATTTGGTCAGCCGGGGACGGTTGACTACGCGTGGATTTACCGTTAACAATGAGTGGATGAGTGGATAATTGTTCCTGATCGTCTGCTCAGAAGCAGGTTTTCCGGTTCTTAGTACGTTTTAAGGAAATAGTCGCAACATGGCACACAAGAAAGGCCAAGGATCAAGCCGAAACGGGCGGGATTCCAACCCCCAATACCGTGGGGTGAAATTCTTCGGGGGACAGTTCGTCAAGGCTGGCACCATTTTGGTCCGGCAACTTGGCACCAAATTTCATCCCGGCAACGGCGTGGGAGTTGGGCGTGATTACACGCTGTACGCCCTGGTGGATGGTTACGTCAAATTTGACCGCGGCGGCCGCCGGGTCAATGTCGTGACTGCGTTGAACTGATGGGCTGATCGTGCCCGAACTTTTGACGGTAGGCAAACCGGCCAAAAAACTGATACCGTCAAAGTGTGGTCACCACATGCCCCAAACTTGCTGAATGTTTGCCCGGGACCGCATCGTGGTCCCTTTTTTGTGCGCCGTTGCCAGGGAATAGCCGTTGCCAGGGAATAACGGGATGACCCCGCACCGAGTTCCTGCTCGGGCGTTGTCCTCGGCTGAAGTAGTTAACGCGGCCCATGTTCGTAGATGAGGTCGAAATCTTTGTAAAAGGTGGACGCGGAGGAGACGGGTGCGTCAGCTTCCGCCGGGAGAAATACGTTCCCAAAGGCGGGCCGGATGGAGGGGACGGCGGCGACGGGGGGAGTGTCATTCTGGTGGCCCAGGAAGGCGTGGACAGTCTGGCAGCACTGGCTCACCGGAAACACTGGATCGCCGAGGATGGCGAGCGTGGTGGCCCGGCCTTGTGCCATGGACGGTCAGGCAACGATCTGATTCTCCCCGTACCGCCAGGCACATTGGTTTTCGACAAAACGCACAATCTGCTTCTCAAGGATCTTGCCCGGCCGGGAGATCGCGTCGTGGTGGCCCGGGGCGGGAAGGGTGGTAAAGGAAATGCCGCCTTCAAATCGCCTACCAACCGGGCGCCGCGGGAAGCTACGCCGGGAAGTGAAGGCGAAGCCCGGCATCTCCGTCTGGAGCTGCGTCTGATCGCCGACGTGGGATTGGTCGGCAAACCGAATGCCGGAAAAAGCACCCTGCTCAGCCGAATGACGCGGGCCCGTCCCAAAGTCGCCAACTATCCTTTCACCACGAAACATCCTCACCTGGGCCGGGTTATGCTCGACATGGAGCGGAGTTTTGTCATGGCGGATATCCCCGGGCTGATCGAGGGGGCTCATCGGGGGGCAGGACTGGGGCACGAATTTCTCCGCCACATTCAGCGGTCCGGGATCCTCGTTCACCTTGTCGAACCGGAGCCCTATGACGGCAGCGACCCCCTCACAAATTATCGCAATATCCGATTTGAACTGGAAAAATTCGATCCTGGGCTTGTCACGAGACCCGAAATCGTCGTTGTCACAAAGGCCGATCTGCCAAGCGCGGAGCGCGTGCGGCAGGAGCTTCAGGATGTCCTGCAAAAACCCGTGCTCAAGATCTCGGCTGTGACCGGTGAAAACCTCAATATTCTGGCAGAAACGATTTGGCAAACTTTAGCGGATCAGCGGTCTGTGCAGCCCACTACTTTTCCTAAGATCCCCATCGGTTAGGCAGACGCTTGCACAAGCCTCTCAGCGTCAATCATAATTCTCATTAGTTGACATCGAGCTGTCATGGCATCTGATTGGGGATCGCACCATCGATGGATCGACGCTTTTTCTTTGCCGTGGATATCGGCAATACACGAATCAAGTGTGGTCGTTTTCCGTGGCAACCGACATCTGGCGGATTGCCCGTCCCTGAACAGGTCGTGTCCATCCTGCCAGAAACGGGGGAGTGGGACGCGCTCGAGGATGTCCTGAAGTCGCTGCCCGAGCAAACTGGAACGATCACCTGGTGGATTGCCA
>NZ_JACIYL010000497.1 GCF_014359955.1 Thermogutta sp.
GCAGGGCAAATCCCGGCAAGTGACCCTTCTCGAAAAGCGAAAATGAAGTCGCCCAAGAGGAAAGGCGAGCAGAAAGAAAAAGAACTTGGCGAGAAATCTCCCTGACTGGCCAGGGGCGGTGTGACCCGCACCGCCCCGGCCGTCAGGCAATCAAACCCCATCGAGAAGCGCTCGTCGGAGCGGCCGACCCAGAAACCGCGTCTTCCGACAAGCTCGATGCTTCACCCCAGGAGGGAGGGCTGCATCGGGCTCCCGCACACCCAACGCAATCGATGGGGTTACCGCTGGCTGCGTGATTTCCCACTCCTGTCCGTTTCCTGCAAACCCCCTCTACATTTATCCTTCTGGCCACATGAAGGATGCGTCCCTCTTCGGATAACGGCTCCTTATGCGGGATATTCCTGCCGCAACCACTGCCGCACAAAGCGGTAGTCGTCCACGATCAGTTCACCATCCCGCGTGGCTTTCCACAAACGATGCCCATTTCCAAGGAGCAGGACGCAATCCTCAGGCCGGGCCTGGGTAAGGGCCCAGCCGATGGCTTCCGTTCGATCGGCGAGCACCATCGCGCGTTGACGGTCCCGAAGATATTTCGCGCCCGCTGCCAGCAAACTCGTGTGCCCTTCTTCCACACCCGGCAAGGTCAGCACAATCAAATCGGCAAATTCTTCCAATGCCTGCACCCACCCGGCCATATCGCCCTGACCTCGACGGGGTGGATGGGCCACGCAGATCAGTCGGCCGGAGACCAGGGGTCGGATGGTCGTCAATGTGGCCCGCACCGCCTGGGTACTGTCGGCGGCATCGACGAACACGGAAAACGGCTGGCCTGCCAGAACGGGCTGAAGTCGTCCCGGAATCTGGTCCACGCTTTCCAGCGCTTTGACGACCACTTCCAGCGGGATCTGATATACCAGTCCCACGGCGGCAGCCGCCAGACAACTCAACATATGATGGCGGCCGAACATCCGCGTCCGAACCGGGAAAGTCTCCTCACCCGCCATCAGATAAAAAATTTCTTCTCCCAACTGGCGGCTTATTTCGCGGCCTTTAATTTCGGCGGGCATCTGCAGACCGATCGTCAATGCAGGATGGGCCAACCGCGAAAGCCAACCACGACAGCCGGAGTCATCGGCATTAACAATGGCCACCCCTTCCGGCTTCAACCATTCCAGCACGCGGAAATATGAATTGGGGTCACGTACCCTCGATTCGGCGTCGGTATTGACCAGGACGGCGACATCGAGCTCCATCCCCGCCAGGTACCGTTCTCGAATCGCTTTGCCGGTCACCTCGATCACCGCGTGAGTGCAGTGATTCTCCACCATTCGCGCCAGAGATAGCGCCAGCTCGTCCGCAGGTGGCGTTGTTTCGCGGGGAAATGTGGATTCTTCACCTTCAAAGTAACCCAGAGTGGTGAGCATGCCCGTGTTGAAACCGGCCTCGACGAGGACCCGAGTCAGCAGGCACGCGGTGGTGGTCTTTCCATGGGCGCCGGTCACGCCAATGACGTGGAGCTTTCGGGCGGGATAGTCCGCCAGTGCGTGTGAAATGCGCCCGAATGCCTCACGAGCATTGCTCACATAGATGACCGGTACGGGAAGGCTTTCTAACGGATGATCAGCCAGGACCGCCGCACATCCCCGTATCAGGGCCTGCTGCAACGCGGCATCGCGCCGTGCTCCCGGCGGATGAAGCACGACGAACAGATCGCCCGGCCGAACGTCCCGCGGATGGCACCGACATCGTGAGAGCGACACTTCGGCCGCACCCACCACCTGCGCATCCGGCAGAACCTGCCGTAAGGCGATCGTTTGTCCCGTCGAAGCACACAACCGCATTCTCCGAGGCCTCCTTACCTCGGTGGCGTACCACAGATGCCTCAGCTTTCGCCATCCAGACCAGGTGGCAACAAATTGTCACATGGGCCACACGGCCTGTCCCACGCGTCACACCGGCCTCCTTTCGGCGTGGCCGCGTCGTTTGCTGATGTTGCGGGATTTTCCTGATTTCGCCGATTGTGTCAAGGGCAAACTTGGCAGGGTCACCTATTCACCTACCGTTGGGAAAAACGCCAGTGACGGCAACCGCCGGGAATGCTTCGTCGATAGGGCCATGTGGCACGAATCAATGCTGAGTTTTCCCTTCACAGCAATCTGATTTGCTTCACCAGTTTTGCGCGTGTTGGGGGCGATTCATGAATCGCCCCCACCACACCCTATGCCTTTAGGTTCCGACAAATCCTTCCAAAAACTGGGGACGCGTCAGGTCGCGTCCATTCTTTCAGGTCACGTCGCGCCCGTGGCCCTCCACCAATCCTAACAATGCGCGGGAAAAAGGCACGTCCTGCAGCTCTCGGTGGACCGGCCCCGGCGCGTGCACCTGGGAATGATGCCCCTCAACGCAGCCGGGTTCCGGGTGTCCCGGCCCTCCCTGCGCTGGCGCTCACAATAGTATGTTTCGCAGAAAGGATTCGCACTCCTTTGCAATTTGCTCTGCAGACTCCTCTCTTCGTTGGCATTTCAAGGCCCATGGTCTTCCAGGGTGTAAAGTGTCCCACCGCGATCTTAGCTGTTCATAACGTCCCTTGCCTGGATCATGGTTCCCAAAACCGTCGATGATTTTATTCCACAAGGGCGAAAATCTTGCGATCAAAAGAGATTCACCTAAAGGTATCCATATGTCGTCCACAACCAAATACCGACAATAAAAGTCCCTTATATTCAAATTTTTTGCTTGGCGGATACTCTCTTCATGTTCCTTCAACCGCTTATATAGCGCTTGTCCTGGATCGGCATCCAAACCGAGGTTACCCTTCCGCGCTCCGGGAGGAACGGCTTTCCCTACATAAATTGGGATCTCACGACCATCTCGCTCCTTTACTTCGCAAAAAAGCCTATACGGTGGAAACGAACCGAAGTAGTAGATCGCGTAGATGCCAGCTCCGGCGAATGGTTCAATCTCATCCAGGCGTATCTTGTCACGCGACAGCAGCGCATGCGCGACGTTCTCGGCCAGGCTACGTTTGTCCAACGGATTGTATGGTCTCTCCTCTTTCACCTGATTTGCCTCACCGGGTTTCTCGTTAGCTTACCAGCTTCCTTGGCTCGTCAGCGGTGACCAGTTTTTCGATAATGCTCGCCGCTATAATGCGGGCCAATCTGACTGGAACGGCGTTACCCAGCTGCCGCATTGTTTCCGTCCATGAGCCGTGAAACTTGTAACCGTCCGGGAATGTTTGCAACCTTGCCGCCTCTCGAACAGTGAAATACCTTACAGAGCCATCGGGCAAAACCATC
>NZ_JACIYL010000498.1 GCF_014359955.1 Thermogutta sp.
CAACTGGCGGCCGGTATCGCCCATGAGATCAATACCCCCACTCAGTACATTGGGGACAATATTTGCTTTGTCTTGGAAGCGTGCAAGGAACTAAACCCCATCTTTCAGGCCTGTCTTGAAATTC
Source organism: Thermogutta sp. (assembly GCF_014359955.1). Taxonomy (GTDB): domain Bacteria; phylum Planctomycetota; class Planctomycetia; order Pirellulales; family Thermoguttaceae; genus Thermogutta. The sequence continues at coordinate 125 of NZ_JACIYL010000498.1, forward strand.
GCAGACGGTTGCTCAGTGAGGCGGCGATCCAGGAAGAACATCTGACGGCCCTTTACGAGGCGCTCCGGGAAGTTGACCTGGATTACCTGTATGACGATATTCCTCGCGCACTCAATGAAGCCATGGAAGGCGTGCGGGGCGTGGCCAAGATCGTGCGCTCAATGAAGGAGTTTTCCCATCCAGCGGCCCAGGCGAAGCAGGTCGTGGATTTCAACCGCTGTGTGGAAAGTACAGTGACTGTGTGCCGAAACGAATGGAAATATGTGGCCGACGTCGAGCTCGATTTGGACCCGCAACTTCCACCTGTGTACTGTTCACCAGGTGAAATGAACCAGGTGCTACTCAATCTCATTGTGAATGCGGCCCATGCCATCAGGGAGAAACTGGGCGGAGCTGCAAATGAACGCGGAAAAATAACGATTTCGACTCGCTGCCAGGGAGACTGGCTGGAAATCCGCGTCAGCGATACGGGAACCGGCATCCCGGAGGCTATCCGTGACCGCATCTTCGATCCGTTCTTTACGACCAAACCCGTGGGTAAGGGAACCGGACAGGGGCTTGCCATCACGCACTCGATCGTGGTGGAAAAGCACCATGGCACGATCGATGTTGAGACGACCCCGGGAGAAGGAACGACCTTTATCGTACGCATTCCCATTCACGATCAGGAAGAGGAAAAGAATGCTTCCGGTGCACATGGCGAATCCCCCGGGTCGGTCATCCCATGACAGATTGGGGGCCTCTGCCCGTGCCGGAGCGCCATCATCTACAGGCAATTCGCCATGACAGGGATGAACAGACCATGGACGTTTTGAGATCCGTCCTTTTGGAAAACAGAAAAAAGCGGATTCTTTTGCTCGATGACGAGCCGGCCGTGGTCCGTTCCCTGGCCAGGGTGATCAGCCAGTTCCACGGAGATTGGGAACTCGAGGCCGTCACCGATCCGGAAGAAGCCTGGCTGCGCTTGCAGCGTGACCAGTTTGATGTCCTGGTGACGGATGTGCGGATGCCCAAAGTCACAGGTTTAATGCTTTTAGAACGGATGCAGATGGATCCGCGCACGGCGTCTATTCCTGTGGTGGTGGTCACGGGATGGGGGGATCACGAAACGAAGCTGCGTGCGCTCGAGTTGGGAGCCATGGACCTGCTGGAAAAACCCGTTGAACCGCGGCATCTGGTTTCCCGATTGCAGCAGGTCCTCCGATGGAAAGAGGGGCAGGACATCCTCGCCGCGCTCAACGTGCGATTGCGTCGCATTCTGGACCGGCACCTGCGAGAACTGGCTTCTGGGCGGATGGGAACGATCCTGCGGCTGTTGATTGTGCTCCAGCAACGCAATCCCGATTTGGCTTTGCACGGCATGCGAGTCGCGGTGTACTCCAAAGTGATTGCGCAATTGCTGAAGCTGGAGGACACTCAGTGTCGTGAGATCTTTTGGGCGGGAATGCTCCACGACGTGGGCAAAATTGCCTTGCCCGATGCGCTCCTTGTGCGGGCCGGCATGTTCAGTCCTGGGGAGACAATCCTCTGGCAAAAGCATTGCCAGTATGGCGAGCAGATTTTGCGAGGGCGTGCGCCCTGGTCAGGCATGCTGCCAACCGGGGAAGACAGCGATTCCGGGACATCATCGATCGTCAAGACGGCTGCCCAGGTTGCGATTAGTCATCACGAGCGATGGGACGGCACGGGGTTCCCGTACGGGTTGGAAGGCGGAGCGATACCCCTGCCGGGACGGATCGTCGCCATTGCTGATGCCATCGACCATGCAACCCGCCCGGTGGCTTGGGCGCACCCGTCTTCTGCCATCGTACCGCCAACGGCAGAAGGGGCCGACCGGGCATTTGATCCGCGTGTGCTTGAAGTGTTTCGTCGCTACGAGGAGCTCTTTCGCAAGCTCACTGATCAGTTGCGCAGGATACCCCTCAACGACGAAAAGTGGCTGGTGAACCCGGACGCCCGGCTATTGGATGAGTGGGAGGGCGCTGCCGGACCCCATTCGGACGAATCGAGTTCGCCGTGTGTATCGGAGTAAGCGATGAAGCGGATCATTTTTGTGGATGACGACACGAGAGTCCTGGAAGGTCTCCGGCGATTGATGCGGGGATTCCGCTCCCAGTGGCAGATGGAGTTTTATGACAATCCGCTCACGGCTCTTGAGCAGATCGAAAAGCAACCACCGGACGTCGTCGTCAGCGACATTCGGATGCCTGTCATGGACGGTGCCGAGCTTTTGACGCAGGTTCAGGAGCGGGCACCGGCCACCATCCGGATTGCGCTGAGTGGGCAGTGCGATCGGGCAGCCGTCATGCGGGCGATCAAGCCCACTCATCAGTTCCTTGCCAAACCCTGCGAGCCGGAGATGTTGCGCAAGACCCTCACCCGGTTGAGCGAACTGAGGGATCGTGTCATCAACGAGGAGGTTCGGGCGGAGATTTCGCGAATAGCAGCACTCCCGGTGATACCGGAAACGCTCGTCCATTTGCGGCGCGTTCTGACACAGGACGATGTGAGTATCGGAACCGTGGCCAGACTGATGGCCTCCGACGTTGGTATGTGCGCCAAGGTGATGCAGCTTGTCAGTTCCAACTTTTTCGGGACGCAGCGCAGCGCTTGTCTGCCGGAGGAATCGGTGCGAGCACTCGGGATGGATGTGATTCGCCCCCTCGTTCTATCACAGGATCTGTTTACTCCCATTCCGCTCGAAGAGGACCTCAGTCATTTAGGCCGATTTTACAATCGACTCTGCCAAACCGTGGCGCGGGCAGCGCGGCGAATCGCGGAAATGGAAAACGCAGGTGAACCCTTTTGCACGTACAGTTATCTGGGGGGACTTTTCGCTAAAGTGGGCGTGATTATTTTTGCTGCGCTGGACATCACCAAATATCAGCAGATCTTCCGGTTGGCTGTGGAGGGGCATGGGTCGCTGAGGCAACTGGAAACTCAGGTTTACGGCGTCGCTCGGACCCAGGCAGGCGCATATCTATTTGCACTGTGGGGCCTGCCTGAACCTGTGGTGGACGCCGTGATGTATGCGGATCGGCCCTCTGCATCACCGATCGGCGGGTTTACTCCGACCACGGCAGTTCACGTGGCCGAAGCCCTGGTCCAACGGCTGGTGGGAATAATTGGCGGGGGTGAACCATTCCTGGATCGAGATTATCTTCG
>NZ_JACIYL010000499.1 GCF_014359955.1 Thermogutta sp.
GGAAAAACAGACGACACACGGGACACATTGGTGAGGGCCAATGCATGAATTGCAACCACGAGCCCACACCTATGGCTGGTCGCAGGGTGGGCATGGATCAACACTTCGTGCAGGCAATTTTGATTAGGGTTCTGGTAGCCCCGGCTGGGGGGCTTGTTGAGCTGGCCGGGCTTCCAAGACTGGGCCAACTGGGGCGGTGGCTCCCTTTTCAGGGTTACGGCCGGGCGGTACACTGAGTGGTGAGAGATGTTGTGGATGGGAAAGAAAGGTTTGGTTTTGTCAGCGTGGAGGTCGAATACCGCCTTTGTGGAATTTCCGGCGGGTGCTCGGTTGACGGGAAATTTGTGGAACGTGCGGAGCTGAGATGTCCATTACCAAAGAACAAAAGCGCGAGCTGATTGAGCAGTTTCGGACAAGCGAGGCAGACACCGGTTCGCCCGAAGTTCAAATCGCGATTCTGACCACGCGGATCAAGGCTCTCACCGAGCATTTGAAGGTCCATCGCAAAGACTTCGCCAGCCGACGTGGCATGCTCATGATGGTCAGTCGGCGGCGGAAGCTTTTGGATTATCTCAAGCGGACAGCGCCAGAACGCTATTTCGCGATTATTCAGCGGCTCCAGCTCCGCAAGTGATTTTCCCCGCAAGCAGCACCCGGCCGACAATTTGTGGGCGTTCCGGTGACGGGCGCCGATGCAGCTTTCCGGCAGGCGGTGTGGCGGCCTCTCAGAAGCGACCTTGTTGGAAAGGTGACAACATTGAAAGTCCGAGTTGAACGCCGTATTGGGGCCCAAACGTTATGGATTGAAACGGGGGAACTGGGGAAACAGGCTGCGGGCTGCTGTCTGACGGGGTATGGAGACACGGTGGTTCTCTGTGCGGTGACCACCGGCCCGCCGCGAGAGGGAATCGACTTCTTTCCGCTCAGCTGCGATTACCGGGAACGGTATGCGGCGGCGGGCAAGTTTCCTGGGGGATTTCTGAAAAGAGAGGGCCGCCCCACGCCCCGCGAAGTGCTCATCTCGCGATTGATCGACCGGCCGATCCGCCCGCTCTTCCCGGAAGGCTTCATGGACGAGGTCCAGGTCCAGGCGATGGTCATGGCGGCGGACCGCCAGAATGACCCTGACGTCCTGGCCATGATCGGTTCGGCGGCCGCCCTCGCCATTTCACCGATTCCGTTTTTGGGACCTGTCGGCTCGGTGCGAGTGGGGCTCATCGAGGGCCAGATTGTGCCCTTCCCCACCGAGGAGATGCTCGACAAGAGCGAGCTGGACCTCGTCGTTTCCGGCACCGACGAAGGCATCGTCATGATTGAGGGTTTTGCGAAGGAAGTGCCGGAAGACGTGATGGGCGACGCCATCATGGCGGCCTACGAGTACGTCAAGCAGGTCATCGATCTGCAAAAAGAGCTGATCGCCCAAGTCCAACCCGTCAAGAATCCGTTTGAGCCGCTACCGCCCAGCCCGTTGTACGACCAGATCAAAGAGCGCTATTACGAAGAGTTCAAGCAAGCCAAGCAGGTGCCGGGGAAACTGGAGCGTGCCCAGGCTGTCGAGCAACTAAAACAAAAGGCCCTTCTGGAGACGATTCCCGATCCAACGGCCGAGGGCGCGCCGCCCATCGTCGAGTTCGAAAGGGCCTGGCACGATCTGGAACGGCGTGTGGTCCGCGACCTCATTCTCAGCGGCAAGAGGCCGGATGGCCGGGGCGTCAAAGAACTCCGCCCGATCACGTGTAAGGTCGATGTCCTGCCGCGGGTGCATGGTTCCGCCCTGTTCCAGCGGGGTGAAACGCAGGCCATGATCACCGTGACACTGGGCACCTCCCGGGACCAGCAACTCGTGGACGGCATTATGGAGGAATACGGCAAAAAATTCATGCTGGACTACTATTTCCCGCCGTTTTCGGTGGGTGAGTGCCGTCCGATTCGCGGACCAAGTCGGAGAGAGATCGGACACGGCAATCTCGCCGAGCGAAGCGTGGAACCGGTCCTGCCCGACCCGGAGGTGTTCCCCTACACGATCCGAATCATTTCCGACATTCTGGAATCCAATGGATCCAGCTCCATGGCCACCGTGTGTGGGGCCACTTTGGGGCTGATGGCGGCCGGGGTTCCCATCCGCAATCCCGTGGCAGGCATTTCGATCGGGCTGATCAAAGAGTCGGACGACAACTGGCTCCTTCTCACCGACATTATCGGGGACGAAGACCATTTCGGTGACATGGATTTCAAGGTGGCGGGGACGCAGAACGGCGTCACCGGCATTCAGCTCGATCTGAAAGTCCGCTCCATTCATGAGGGCATCATCCGTGCCACCCTTGAGCAGGCCCGGGAAGCACGCATCGAGATCCTTCGCAAGATGCTGTCCGTGATTTCGCGGCCACGGGATGATATCTCGGTCTTCGCGCCGCGGTTGCTGCGGACGAAGATCGATCCCGACAAGATCGGCATGTTGATCGGGCCGGGTGGAAAGACAATCCGCAGCATCCAGGAAAAGACCAATTCCACCATCGAGGTGGAAGACGATGGGACGGTGACGATCGCCGCGTACAGTCTGGAAGACGCCCAGGCCGCGCTCAAACAGGTGGAGGCCGTCACAGCGACCATCGAGGTGGGGAAGATCTACGACGGCCGGGTCACCAGCATCAAAGACTTCGGTGCGTTCGTGGAGATCCTGCCCGGCAAAGACGGCCTGTGCCACATCAGCGAACTGGCCGACGAATATGTGGCGAACGTGTCGGACATCTGCAAGGTGGGTGACACGGTTCCTGTCAAGGTGATCGCCATCGATGATCAGGATCGGGTGAAACTCAGTCGGAAAAGCGCTCTCCGCGAACTTGCCCAAAAACAGAAAGAGGCGGAGGGCGGCGGCAGTTCATCGAGTGGCGCGACGACTCCCCCTCACCAGCCGCCGCAACGGCGACAACCGCCCAGTCACCGACGGCGCACGCAGAGCTAACGGTTTCTTCTTCCCCTATTATGCAGCGAATGGCGCGGGGAGGCTGCCGTTCGGCCGCACCCTCTGAGAATCCCCCTGTGTCTCCGCCGCGGTAAAGGCTTATGAAGCTCGGCAGGGTCTCAAGAGGGGTGAGATTCAGCCCGGCGCGACCTTCTCCGGAGGACCCGCGCTTCACGTCCGCCTTTCCGGAGGGACCTGCTTGTCAGGTCCAATGAATAACGCTGGATCGTCCATTTCCTTTCCGCGGACACGACAGGCGTGCCCCTCCGAAGGGATCCGCAAGGTATCCCGCCCCGGCCCGCGCCCGTTTGTACAGGATGG
>NZ_JACIYL010000005.1 GCF_014359955.1 Thermogutta sp.
ATGTTAACCTTTTCGTTGGCTTCGTAGCCGAATACCAAGCGAGAAGGAAGAATAAGGGTTCCCGCAGAGATGGTTGCGGTGAGCCTGAGACAATCACGGCGTGAGAGGGTGCGCTTCATGGGTGGGTCTCCTTGTGGCAGGAACATGACTCGAGTCGTACTTCAAAGCCGGAGCGACCTTCGGAGGGTCGCCTTGGACCGCCCGCGATTATAACCCCGCAGCGCCCGGTTAATCAATGAGGCGACACACAGTAATTCCTGCAATTGGGAAAAGTCTTAAATGAACAAAAAACGGCGTAGCCCGTGCTACGCCGCTGACGCGTTTTTCGTTCAGCCAGGTCTATTGGTCAAGCCTCAAGACTGACTTAGTGAGGCCGGTTCTTTATCACACGTCGGTCCAGAATCCCTTGGCGATCAGCCAGTCCACGACGCCCTCAATATGCTTGGTGTTCGACGGGCTGGTTGCCCTCACTTTGACTTTCTCCATCTGGGTCAGATACACATAGTAGGGCAGATCGGGGTTTTGGAGGAGAGCTTCCAGGCTGTTTGCCTGGAGGTGGTCCACGCCTGGGGAGTCCCACACATCTCCGGTGTCGTAGCCACCGCCACCGTAAACCTCCACTCGTTCGAAGAACTTCGCACGGTTGTAGAAGCCGGGGCCTTTGAGCCGGCTGAACTCCGGAGTCGCCGTGAGCACGTCATTTCCCGCCGAACCGTACAGCTTCGCCGTGTCGAAGCCGCCGTTGATCGAATATGCGTGCACGAAGTCGAAGAACTTCGCTCGCGCGAGATAATTGTTGCCGGTGATCCGTGCGTACTCGGGCGTCATCACGACCAGATCATCGCCGGCAGTATCGTAGAGTTGGGCGGCATCCAGACCACCAGCCAGGGCATAGGCGTGGACGATCGGCACATCCTGCACCGTGATGCAGTAGCCGGGGCCAGAAAGCGTGCTCAGACCAGGCTTCGCCACAAACAGGTCGTTGCCCGGCGAGTCGTACAGTTGAGCCACGTCATCGCCGCCACCACCGAGAATGGTGACGTTCTCGAAGTCGGACGCGCTGATTTCCACAGATGCGTTGGATACGGTGGCCCCGGTTGGGCTCGCCTGAATCATATCAGCACCAGCGGAACCCGTGATCGTGGCGTCATCCGTCCCGCCGTCCGCGAACACCCTGACTCGGTCAAAGAATTTGGCCCGAGCCACATAGTTTGTGCTGTTCAGGCGTACCTCCGTTTGAGTGGCCGTGAGGCTGTCGTCACCCGGCGTGCCGTAAAGGTCAGCACTGTCGTTGCCCAGGCTGGCATAGCCGTGTACAAATGCCACGTTTGTCAGGTCGTACGAATAGCCGGGACCGCTCATCGTGGCATGGCCGGGCCGAATCTCCAGCACATCGTCTCCCGCACTGTCGTAGAGTTGAGCGGCATCGAGGCCTCCGTTGCCGTCGGCGATCATGCGCTCCACATTCACAGCGGAGACGGTGAAACCGGTGCGCGTCATGTGAGCCGTGTTCGGCGTGAAGAGGAACGTTTCCGCCGCCGATGTACCGATGAGCGTGATTGTGTCCTCTCCGTCCGCACCGTCGAACTGAATTTCGTCAATGTCGCTGACGTTGTAGCTGTAATTCGTGCCATTGATCACAATCAGGTGGACGTTTCCGACGGTGCTGACCGAGATATTATCGTTGAGGGCACTCCCGGTGATGATCACGCGACGTCCCTGCTGCGATACCTGCGTGGAGGACGTTGTGATATTCACCGCATAATCTTCAACCTCTCCGTCGGGGGCATAACCCGTCGGGGCGTCCACGCCTGCGCTGCTGAGACGGAACCGAGCAAAGGTGGTTCCGAGTAAGGCCTCGGCCGGTACGTTGAACGTGAGGACGTTCGTCCCAGCCACCACATCACGGTGGGTGAAGATGCGTTCTCCGGGATCATTCCAGTCTCCATCCTGATTGAAATCGATCCAGGCGTCCAGCTTGCCCGGTCCGGACGCCGTGACGGTGATCGTGGCCGAAGCTCCGACCGCCAGCGGAGTGTTGAACACGACGCCGTCTTCATCGTCGGAAATATAGGTATCATCTCCATTGGCCTGGGCACTGGGTCGCCCGTTGGGTTCGGCATCCGCCAGAGCACCGAGCCGCAGGCCCGGCGTGATCAGATGTCGAGCACCGTTGTCGGCCAGGAGCGTCGGATACGGAGCCGGCGCATCACCGTAATCCAGGCTGCCGTCGTCATTCAGGATGAGAATCTGGGCCTGCGGATCGCTGATGACGGCAAGCTGCGGATTGCTGATGTTGAGGAAGAAGTTTTCATCCGGTTCGATCCTCGTGTCACCGACGATTTCCAGTTCGATCGTGGCGCGAGCCACGGCCGGCTTCTGCCGGGCCACCATGATCTCGTAATTGCCCGCGCGATAACTTCGCCAGACGACGAGGTCGCTGGTGACGGCGGGATACCAGTCGTAGCCGGGATCAGACGAGATGTTGCGCGGGATCACATTGGCATTGAGATCGGTGTAGAACACCTCCCAATTGCCACCGACAAACGCGTGCCAAGCAAGCCGGTCGCCATAAACACGCGGCAATTCGTCGTGCACGGCGTTATCGGTGATCTGCTTCACAGCCGCCGGCCCGATGTTCAGATTGATGTAGTAGATTTCCGTGTCAAAACCATCGTTATGTTCGAAGACAACATTGTTGCCCGAGATGTCGGGATGGATGTCGTCCTCGTTGTTGGCGGTAAGTAGCGTCGTGGTGCCTGATGGGATATCGTAAATCGCGATTTCCCAGTCAGTGCCATCATTTTGCTGCCAGACGACTTTACTGCCATCGATTCGCGGATAACGGTCATCAAGGACGTTGTTGGTGATTTGCCGAGTGGTGCCCGACGAGTAGAGATAGATCTCGTTGTCGAACCCGTCGAAGCCGTACCAGGTGACGTTACGTCCTGATACCTGCGGGAGATAGTTGTTGAAGGAGTTGTTGGAGATGTTGACGGGGCTTCCGCCGGCCGCCAGGTCGTAGGCGAAGATCTGCTGCACACCACCCACGTTCGCCGTCCACACCACGAGATCACTTGAGATTTGCGGGTCGATGTCATCGTAGTCGTTGTCGGTGAGCTTCTGCGTGGTGTTGGTCGTGAGGTCGTACAGGTAGATTTCCCAATCCTGGCCGTCAAACCCACTCCAGACGACCCGGTCTCCGAAGACCGCGGGCATGCGATCGTCCGAAGTGTTGTTGGTCAACCGGCGCGTCTGAGTGCCGTCGTGCAGATAGATTTCCCAATCCTGACCGTCGAAGCTTTCCCATACAACCCGATCGCCCCAGGCACTGAAGTCATAGTCATTAGATTGGTTCTTGGTCAGGAACTGAATGTCCCAGGTTGGCCGCGGCACCCCTTGCGGAGTGAACACGAACGTCCCGGAAGCCGGGATGTAGTCGTTGTCGGCCACGGTGGCTGTGCCATCGGCTGTCTGATAGTCGAACGAGATTGGGGCGCCAAACGAGTCTGTAACTTCCACCGTGACCTTGACTTTGGTCCTGCCGCTATTGCCCTCGGCAACCGCGATATCCTGCAGCGACACGGTGGCCAGCCGGTAGTCGCCGAACGTGACGTTGTCGAGCTGTTCGCCGGTGCCCAGGGTGACCATATAGGAGCCATCAGACTGACTCCGTGAGGTGACGTCCTGGACCGGGCTGGTCTGCGGATTGAAGATCACTGTGGGCCCGGCGAGATTAACGAGGTCACCGTCGGCAGTGGCGGTGATTCCGAATCCCGCGACGCCATTGATGGCATTGGCGATGGCGGCAGCCACCACGTTGGGGGAATCGGTAGCAGTGAACGGCACGCGACGATTCCCCGCCGCCACGGTGTTGTTATTGTCAAATTCAAAGACCACGGTTGTGGTGCCGTTCGACAGCGAGAATGTATTCCCATCCACCAGTGCGCTCCCGGCTGGGGCCCGCAGGTGACGGGTTTGCCCATCCGGCAGAACGATGCCCGCTGACGGATATGTTTGAATCCAGTTCGTCGGCACCTGATGCCGCACCACATAGGTACCACTGAACAGGCCGGTGAACTGGTAGAAACCGGTCTCGTCCACGTTCGGGGTCAACGGATTGTCGTATTGCGTGTAGGTCACCGGCTCGAACGGGTCGGGCATACCATTGTTGTTCAGGTCCACATACACCAACACGCCCGCAAGACCCGGCTCCACGCCGAAGAGATGACCGGTATTGGGATCGAGACGGAACGCGTACTCCTGCTGCGCCATCAGCGTGGCAAGGTCGGCTGCGCTCGAGGGGCGAGCGAACGTGGCGTAATGGATCCCGTCACCCGCGTCGTATCCAATAACAGCCCCAGGGGCGCCAAACCCGTTGACACCCTGGCCGTCTCCGGTGGTCCACTGCATGTCGAAGTAATGGAAGACCACAATATCACCACCGGGATCGTCCTCGATGTACAGCGAGAACGTGTTCTTCTTGTCGCTGTGCTGGTTGTAGTAGCCCACGTTGATCCAGTCGATTTGCACGACCGGGTTACCGCGGGCGCTCGTGGACCGCTGGAGCCGGATCTGGCCGGTGGCCCGTGTATCAACATCCGCCCAGAACGGCGCCAGCACCGGTTCACCTTGCGGGAAGCCGCTCGCGGAGAACGTGGTCACCGGATTGGCCAGTGACACGAGCCCATTGGTCGAAACGTAAATCTGGTTGTACGTCTTGCCGAAGAATTCGAAATCGAATCCCAGCGGAATCGCGGCACTTGCCAGGTCATCACCGGCTGTGACGATGATATTACCGGCACCCGGCGGCAAAACGTTGACCGGCGGAACCTGTTGGCTGGGCTGCGTATCCCAAACGCCGTTGGCGTTGAGATCGTTGAAGACGTAACCGCTGAGGGACGAGGTTCCTGCGATGATGTTGACCAGGTAATCTTCAACTTCGCCGTCGGGAAGTTGATCGTCCGGAATCGACGCCGGTGTGTCATATGACAGGCCGGGCGTGTGGCTGTAACGGAACCGGGCGAATGTTGCCGCGGACTGGAGATCGCGCGGCACGCGGAACTGAATTTGTGTCGTCGCGCTCGTGATGAGTTGGTCGATGACGATTTGCTCACCGGGATCCGCCCAATCCCCGTCGGCATTGTAATCGATCCAGGTATTGAGATACCCACCGGTCTGAGAGACGGTCACCTGAATCGTCGCCAACTCCCCAGTGAGGAGGGGCGTGAGGAAGACCACACCGTCTTCATCCGCCTGGTCGCTGGAATCGTCACCGGTCGCCGTGGGGTTGGGTTGACCATCCAGTTCGTAGTCCACCAGTTGGCCAAGGCTGAAGCCGCGAACCACGCGGTGCCGGGCCCCACCGTCCGCGCGAAGTGTCGGATAGGGCGCCGGAGCATCGCCGAAGTCCACCGGTGCGTCCACGATGCTGACACGATAATCTTCAACTTCACCGTCGGGTGCCTGGCCCGTGGGGCCAATATCCGGCTGCGTGCTGATGCGGAATCGGGCGTACGTAGTGCCCTTGACTGCATCACTCGGAACCACGAACTGGACGCTATGGATGCCCGAGCTGGTGATGAGCTCGTTGGTGAAGATCTGTTCGTTGGCGTCGAAGATGTTATTGGCGTTGAAGTCCACCCACGCTTGCAGGTACGCTTCAGACATGCCGCTGGGCAGGCTGACGACGACCTGAACCTCGACAGGGCTTCCCGGCACCAACGCGTCGAGGAATGTGACGCCATCCTCGTCGTCGATTCCGGCCAGATCGTCGCCCTGGGCTGTGGATCCCGGGCGACCATTCAGTTCGGCATCCACACTCTGGCCCAGATAGAGGCCGGAACCGAGAATGTGTCGGGCACCGTCCGCCGCCAGGGTTGTGCCGTAGCTGTCCGGGGCGTCGCCGAAGTCTTCATGGTACGGTACGAGTTCCACCTGGTAGTCTTCGACCTCGCCATCCGGGGCCAGACCGGTGGGTGCCAGACCACCGGTGCTGCTGAAGCGGAATCGTGCGAACGTCGTTGCGGGATTGAGTCCCGCAGGCAGTGTGATGGTCACAATGTTTTCACCGGCCAGCAGTTGATAACTTGTCAGTACCTGCTCGTTCGTATCTGCCCAGTCACCATCCGCATTGAGGTCGAGCCATGCATCAAGATACCCCTCGGCAGAGGCAATGACCTTAATTTGAGTGTCCCCGCCGATCAGGAGGCCTGTGTCGAAAATGACGCCGTCATCCAGGGTATCGCCCGTGGCGTTGGCATTCTGTCGGGCATCCGGTTCGTTGCTGACACCACTGCCCAGATAGAAACCGGGCACAATGATGTGGCTGGCACCGTTATTCTTGAGAGTCGTGGGATAAGGCGCGTCCGGCGCATCCCCGAAGTCGATACCCGCCAGATAGATGACGAAGTAGGTGGTGCCGTCTGGCCGATTCGGTTGCAGCGGGTTATTGGCTAGATCGCGAATGGCCTGGTTATCGAGTTCGATCTTGTAGGTGTACCCGATTGACCACACACCGGACGCCGGCACGAGGTAAATGATGTCGTCAACGGGGTGATATTGGAAGAAGTAATCCTTGCCATCTTCGAGAAGGATGTTGTCACGGTACACCTTGACGGCGCTGCTGAGCACAGTGCGGTCGTTGATTCCCACGCCTTCCTCGTCGGCAAGCTGTATTGCAAATCGGGTGATCCGCCGTCCCGCGATAAACACGTCATAATTCGCCGGATTCCTGTCGATGCCGGCGGGATCGTTATCGAGCGGCTCGATGAGGCCTGCCGTTGGACCACGGAAGTCCACACGGTCCACCGCCCCGCGATCTTTGAAGATGCTCAACCCAGAACCGGGGCCAGGATTCACCGCTGGATCGTCTTTACGGAGCTGGCCGTACAGATCGTACGATGGGGCAATGATCGGGGAGGCAGCCAGACCGATCGGTTGCAGCACCGAGGTGTAGTATCCGAATCGCTCCTGGAGGGCATCGATTGAACTGTCGATAATTTCCGACCCGCGGTCAGGAATGAAATTGTAGTTGGCCGGATCCACAAAGAGCGGAGCGCCAGGAGCCAGAACCCGGTCAAAGGTTCCGAGACCCATCCCCTGCACATTCTGGTTGTTGCCCTGGTAGGCATTCCCACCGAGGACCGTGTTCGGAGCCGAGGACGCATCGACGCGAATGCCAGTGTTTAGATTGGCCAGCACGTTGTTGAGGAGCGTGGGACCTGCGTTATTGACCACTTCGATTCCCACACCATTGGCGGCGAGCCCACCGTACACCGTGTTATTGACAACGCGGACAAACGGGATAGCTCCGGTGGGTTGCCCGGTGGAGCCGCTGATCCGAATTCCGCCCTGGCCATTAAACGCCAGCAAATTGTTCTTGAGCGTGACGCCAGAGACGAGCTGGTTCGGAGCATTGAGAGTCCGACCGGAGCCAGGATGCGGGTTGTTTGAGCCAGGATCGCGCGGGCCGGGTTCAACGCGAATTCCATACTGCGAAGCGTTGAACACGCTTGTCGATTCAACGACAATGTGGCCCTTTTCGCGGTATTGATTCCGATCGCCGATGAGGGGGTGGCCGTTGGGGTCTGGATGGAACAGAGTAACACCGGGTGGCAATGTGGGATCAAAGAACGTAGTGTACGGCAGGCCCAAAACGCTGCGGGCATCCGGCGACAGGTCCACGATGCCGGGAACCGTGACCACAGCGGTGACCATCAACCTTCCCAAAGAATTGGCCTGATTGATCGCCTGGGCCACGAGGTTGGCAATGGTGATGTTCGACATCGCAAAGTTGAACGAGATGCCGATAACCCCCGCCGGCGGTGTTTCTCCGCTGCTCTGATGAATGAACATGAACTGAACAACATTGCCGTAGGCATCCTCGATCACGAACGTATCGCGATGAGCAATGGCGTTCCCATCGGGAGGCAACAATCGGAACCGGTACACCCCCAAAACATCCGTGGCGCCGAACACGATCTGCTGGATGGGTTGCGGATTAGCACCGCCCAGGTTACCGCCGACATAGGTTGCACCCCAGAGATCAACCCTGGGGCTGGTGGGGATGGAAGCAGCACTGACATTAAGCCGCCCTTGCGAACGCGCAAAATTGATCGCACCGGCGACCGCGTTGGCAATCTCCCCTGCCGACATCACTGCTCGGAAGTAAACCGGAATTTCTGAACCATTAAGCGGCGGGCTGATGGGCCTGTTGGTGCCGATGTCTTGGTCAAGGAAAACAAACGTGACCCTATGATTACCGTCTTCGATGAAGAATCGGTCACCGTGCGCAATCTGGGTTGCATCAGGGAAGATCAAAGTGATGTCCTGTGTCCACCGATCGTTGGTGTCGGCTTGCTGGGCAAGGACCACCACCCGATAAGGATCGACCACCAGAGTCCCGAACTCATCACCGCGACGAATTTCCAGTTGATAACTTCCCTGCACAACAATTGGCTGATTGACAGCCGGCTGTGGCAGAAAGTCAAAACCGGTGACGCCCGCTGGGGCGTTTGTGACCATTTCGCCACGTTCAGCAAAACCGATGATGATATCGTCGATGTACCAACCCTCATGGTTGTTATTCTGGCCGCGGCGGTAGTCGAAGAAGCGATTGTTATTACGCGCACTTGCGCCATAGTTCTTACTTGTCGTATCTCCCTCCAGCACATTGGAATGGAAGAGAGGTCCGGCGTTGGTGACAGATACGCCGTACAATCTCATCAGGGGCTGAGTTCCACCAATTGTGTCTCCGCTCCGATCGTCGAGTTTGATCGATGTATTGTTGGGGTCACTGGTCAACAGCGGACTGTTGGCCGGGTTAAGCAGATTCCTCCCGTCAAAGGCCACCTGGCGCCCGGACAGTTGCACAAACCCGGTTGTGGTGCTTGTCGCGGAGACTTGCACACCTGTGTCACGAGCCAATAGATTGAGCGCATCACGGATGCGGTCCGCGATCTGGGCGGGTGTCGTGGCCCCCATCAGACCGACATTAAGTCCGTAATCAGCGCGCGCTCCCGCGGGAAGCCGTGTGAACAACAGATTATTTGGATCATCCGCTCGTTTCACCGCGTAACTGCCCGTGTTGCCAGGATCGAAATAGAGAACCACAAAGGAGGGGACATTCAGCGAATCGAGTGCCACCAGTGTGGCGGTCGTGCCGGCCAGAGTGGCCACGGTATAGGTCGGCGGGATAAAGATCTGGTTGGGCTGAACTCGGAATGCCCTGTTGACGGCATCCGTGATCAGTTTCGACACTTCGAGCTGGGTCATATCCGGCCGAATGTAAACCGGCACGCGACCCGATGTGTATCGCCCCGGTGCCGATCCTTCGATGGCCCACTGGAGCGGCTGGCCGGATGAAGTACCCTGTGTGACGCCAGTCGCTGAGATCAGGAACACCCGATATCCGTCCGGACCAGTAAAAATGCTGTCCGGCGGCACGTATGCCTGCACGCCCATGTTTGCGCCATTGACAGCAGCCGCGATGGCGTCCGCAACCTGCCTTGTGGTCATGTTGTCGTTGATAGAGATTGCCACGCGGCCGGGTTGGACGTTCCCATCCTTATCGAATTCAAATTCCGCGAGCTGGGAGCCGCTCTGCACAATGAAGTAATCACCATCGTTAATCTTGAGTCCCGCGACGTTGGGCAGGACGAGGGCATAGCCGAGGTCGAACTCGAACGTTGTGGTATTGACAACGAATGTCGCTCCATCATGGAGTTCGGCGGCCTCGGGAGCCGTCAGATACTCACCGCCGGTCGTAGGATCGCCGATGTCCATGTCGCTGGCGGTGCTGAAGTCGAAGCGGATCCGCAGGTTATCGAGCCCCGCGAACTGGCTCAGATCGACTCGGGCCTGACGCCAGTTTCCGCCCAGATCGATGATCTCACGGATGTACCCGCCATAACCGGGTTGCTCCCGATTGGGGGCAATGAGCATCCCGTCGTTGAGGTCCGTGTTGGTGGCGAGCAGCGTCCAGTTCGCGCCGTCGTTGGAGATGTAAACACGGAGACCATCAAAATCGTTGCTGTTTTCCGTGTCCGCGTAGTAGTTGAAGTAGAGGGTGGGCTTGTCAGCCAGGCTGTAACCTTTGAGGCTGAACGTCCCGCTTGTCAAACTCCCGAAGGCACCGCCGGGCAGGTTGTAGCTAAAAAGGCGGCTTCCATCACTATTCTCGTTCGTGGTAAAGTTATTAGCGCCGGGTTGGCCTTGATTCGGGGCATCCAGGCCGAAATAAAAGCTCTGATTCCCTTCCCGTAGAGGATCATAACCCGCGCCGGGGACACGCGAATCATCATAGGTCGCGTACACTCCGTGGCCATCATCATTGCCTCGGCGTGTCGTGACATGCCAGAGGTTGTAGTCGATGGGCGAGAAGGCGATCCCGTAGACATTCCCGACATTGGGATGAATACTCTTCTGCCCCTGCACAAAGACACCCAGCAGATTGCCGGTGATGTCCATCGCGTAAATGTTGCCCGAAATATCGGAAGCGAAGAGCGTCGTGGCATATTTGCCATCTTCAACGTTTTGTGGACCAGCGGATAGGCCGGAAAACTGAATCGGTGCGCCAGTGGTAGGATTATGGACCTGAGTGATGTAATGGAGTTGCGGACCGCCGTTAGGCTCGCGCCTGAAATACCGGACACCCTGCTGTGGATCGACCGGCGTGAAGCCCCACGAACCACCGTTTGCGTGGGCAGTTACGTTACTCACGTAGTACAAACCGCCGGTATCGGAGACTGCAAAGAGACGCCACCCGATTCCGGGAACGTTCAGCCACGCGAGGCCCGTGATGTCGCCACCGACACCCTCGCCGACCATCTCCATTTCTGGCGCACGGCGAAGGTCAAAATTCACGGGGGAGAAGCCTGCCGTAAGTTCCACAGTAGCGCCTACAGGCGTAGCTACGTTCGACCCAGCTATTGCATTGATTGCTGATGCCACGGCGATGGCAACTTCTTGCCCGGTGTAGCCAGCTCCGATGATGATTGGAAGATGTCCACTCGCCACGCCATAGCCGCCAGCCAGATACATAAGTCCGGGCGAATTCGAGAAGTCAAAGTCAGAAGTTGAACCTCCCACGTTAGCGAACGTGATTCGATCGCCGGGCGTCTGATTGTTGGCATCTGGCGTGCGGTAGGCGTAACTCGCGTCAATGCGGTCTGATATGGGAAATATCTGACTTTGGCTACTATCGACGGCCGACTCAATACTCTGTCCGAGTTGCTGGCTGGTCCAAGTTTCTTCGAAGGGAATTTGCGTCCGCCCCAAGGTGACATTGTGGTCACCCTCGATCTGGACCAGCGCCGGGTCACTGCTCGTGGGCAGAGAAGCTGTGGAATCATTGACCAGGGAGACTCGATTGTTGTTAAAGCTCGCTACGACGGCGAAGTTGGCTTGGGCGTTGATCGCGTTGACCAAATTGCTCGCTAAAACGCTCCCCTGGTCGCCCACGTTAAATGGAACTCGTACATTATTTGAGTTTGTCAAATTGTTGTTGTTGTCGAACTCAAAACTGATGGGTGTACCGTTCTCGTCATAGATTGTCACCACCACGCCGTCGAGGGCCGCCGTAGCCGTGGCTGGCAAGACAATGACCGGTCCACTATTAAATTCAAACTGGTAGACTTGATTAATTAAAGCGTTCCTCAGGCTGAAGTACTGCCCGTCGCGAAAGACCGCTGCTCCCTGCGGGTCAATTCTTACGTCGATACCCAAGTCAAACTCCAGGGTAAAATCATCCCTGACCGTGCTTCCAGTCATCACAGCGGGATTAGAAAGCACGAAGTTACTAACCTGCGATAGAAGTACATATGCTCCCCGAGGATTGGCGTTGACGCCGATGCCCGCAAGATTAATCTGCTGGGCTAACGTGGCGGCCAAGATCGCTGCTGAATCGGTGGACGAGAATGGCACCGGGATGTTACCGGGCGCAACATTTCCATCACTATCGAATTCCAAGGTGACAGAAAGAGGCGGCGTTCCGTCGTTGAAGATCGTTACGGTAGCGCCCTCCATTGCGCTGGCCGGGCCGAGGATTTCAATACTCGGTTGGAATACGAAATAGTCACCGTCCTCAATATCTCCAAGTTGGGGAGACGGCGGGGAAGGAAATTGGTACTGAGGCTGGGTTTGAGTGGCGCTGCTCACGAGGAGCGTTGGCGCTGAAAACAGTTGACCGACAGGAACGATATTGCTAAACAACCGGTCACCCGAAGACAGCGTCCCGTTGTTGATCAAAGGATGATTGATCGCCGTTCCATCGGGGTTGAGAATCCACACCAGGTTGTGCCCGGACGTGATCCCGGTGAGACCAGCGCCGAGGTCCGGGTTGCGGACATTGCCGACGATCATCACCTGGCGACCGAAGGTACCTGTGTTGCTGTAGTGGTGAGTGATTGCCTCCACAAGCACGCTATTGTAAGGATCATCCTGGAGGGCGTTCGGGTTATTTGGATTGCGGCGAATAATATTGATCCCAGTATCAGTATCCAGCAGTAGACGGTTCGCATTACCCGTGTCGAACTCTTGATAATGCGGATTGAAATCGGGTCCGGGCCCCTGCCTGACCGTCATCAATCGGCCGTCGTTCCGCATGGCAATGTCGTGATAAACGATGGCCGGACTGCCGTTCAAAAGCAACGAGTCGGTCACGTCAGTTTCCACGGCCCCTGTGAACGGATCGACCGTGAACAAGTCGGTACCCGTCAGCGTGTAGAAGACGACGTCACCCAGGTGGAACTCGTCCGGTACAAGGCTCAGACGCTGTTGAACCGTGGTAACGCCCGAGTTCGCACCACCCTCGATGTGCTCCTCGACAATCCGAGTGATGGAGTTGATCGGTTCGAGGCGCACCAGCGGATAGGCCGTGGAATCCGCACTCCATGTTCCACCGATCACCGACGACAGCACCTGCGGCGTCGCCAGCACGGAGGTCACAGCGATGTAATAGGTCGCCGTGTTGCTTTCCGGCAGATAGACCGGGCCGATGTAAGGATCGCGCGACCACACCGAACCGCGATTGAGATCTTCAATCGCATTGCTGATGACCAGGGCCATGTCATCCGCGATGTTGGAATCCGTGCTGCGGAGGATCAGACGCCCCTGGCTGTCGAAGACCCAGATCGACAGGTCCGGTCGAGCCATTCCGTCGGCGTAATCGATGTCGAAAATGGTGGACCAGATCGCACCCAGGTCGTTGAGCCCAGCAATGGACTGGATGCCCTGGAGGTCGACATCAAAGCGGTACCAGTCAACGTCAGTTCGCCCGCTGAGGTAGCCTGCCACGGAGATCGTGTTGCGGTCGTTGCTGAGAAGATTGCCCAGATATTGGGCATTGCCCATGGTATCGTTGGTGGCCGTCGTTTCGCTCGTTTCGCCGAGCAGTGGATGATGGGCCGGCTGACCCTGGATCTCGATGCCGTTCGTGGCGTAGCGAACATCGGCGTACTTGACCATACCGCCGGCCACTTCCTGCATTTCTTTCAGGCGGATCTGAAGCTGGTAATGGCCGGACGTGTTGTTGATAACCCGCACCGGCGTGTTGAGGGCGTTGAACCGGGCGTGAACGCCGTCCAAGAAGATCTTTCCGCCAACATACCGCGCGGTGACCTCGAAACCTTTGGCCGCTTTTTGCGCATTGATGGCATCCACGATCGCCTGAGCCACTTCGCTGGGCGATCCGCTGCCACGGATATCCACGCCCACCGCATTCGGATTGCTCAGAGAGCCATCCTTATCGAACTCGAAAATGATCGTCTGGAAATTGTCGGAAACCAGGAACTGCGTGCCATCATTGATCTGGTTGCTATTGGGAATATTGGTGATGGCCAGCGGACTTCGCACCCGCACGTAATACGTGTGGACTTCGCCCACCGGACCGGGCAATACAACACGCATGCCCGAATCCCGCGGATTGATGCTGTAGTAATCGCCTAACTCCGACGGATTGCTGGAGGTGGAGCGAACCCAGGCGTCCCTGTTCATGGACTGCGCCTGGGTGGTCTGAGAGCCTTCCGGAAGTTCGTTCAGGGAGTTGTCGCTCCGGGCCAGGACGTTACCGTCGGCGTCGATCAGCTCCACAATCGTGTCGAGGGCGAAAGTGGTCCGGTCGATGTCAATCCACACTTCCGTGCCGGCCGTGGCATCGAAGCTGTACACGTCTGAATCGTTGGGTGAGTTGAACCGTACGGTTCCGTACACGTCGAAGCCCAGCCGCAAGTTGTCATCGCCGGCTTTTTCGTTGGGCGCGAGCTGTCCCAGGTATTGCGCCTGCTGTGGGTAAGGATTGCGGTCCACCTTGTCCTGGCCGGTTTCGGCCTCCACGACCGTGGCCACATTGCGGTCGTGAGCGTACTCGGTGAATCGGATACTCCGCCAATCGCCGGGTTGGCCGGTGCTGGCGCCGTTGCCATTTGTGTCGTACTGCGGATTGCCAAAAATATCCAAACCAGCACCAACTGAATCATCGGCGAGTGACGTGAAAATGACCGGATAGCCGGGCATCCCGATGATCTGAAGGATTCCTCCGATGCGGTCATTGATCTCGGCGGGACCACCGGCTGCGGTGATACCGGCATTCTGGCCCCACAACTTGACCACGAGGCTCTTGTCGCGGCTGCTCTGCAGGCGCAGTCCACCTTCGTGATGATAGTTGGGGATGACGATTTCGTCGTAAACGATGTGCACGATGTCCGTATCATCCCACACCCCCTGGCCGTTGAGCGTGCCGGCACGGACTTCCATGCCATTGATCTGGTTGCCGGTCATACGGTTGCTGCGGACCAGAGGCCCGAAGTTGTCCGAGTATTCTTCGAAGGCGTCGATGAATCCCGTGCTGCGCCCCCAGTCGGGAACTTCCCAAGCATTGAGCGAGTTGACATCGATGCTGACGACGTGGCCCTGGTTGTTGATGAACCGGTTGTTGACGATCACCGGTTGGGCACCCCGGACGTAGATGGTCGCAGGTGTGATGAAGCCGCGGCCGTTGCGGTCACCAGCCGAATTGGCCCCGTTGTTTTCGAAGCGGGTATTGGCAATGCGGACGTGTGCCTGACGGATTTCAATCGGGTCGAAACCGGCAAAACCACCCTCAATGGCGGACTGACCGCCGGCGTACGCGATCACGGCTTGATCGATGCTTCCTTCGGACATCGGTGCGAAGCCGATCCCCGCCCAGTCACCAGCCTGAGGCTGCTGGCCGCTCGTGTTCTGGGCTGTATTGAACGTTCCGCCGGCGCCATAGCGATTGTCCAGAACCGAAGTGAAGACCACCTTGTAGCCGGGAACCGTTTCGGCGAAGCCAGGACGACCTTCGGCGATAAGCTGAGCACCCACTTCGGTCTCGATGCGGCTCCCCTGCAATTTGACGATCACGCCCGGATCAATCATCAGACGGGCATCGAGCCGCGCTTCTCGATTGCCCAGGCCTTCCACCTTCAGTTGCGCACCCAACTGGCGCAGCGTCACGGTGGCGCCGGTGCTGCTTGCCGTGACATCCAGCCCGCGTAAGGTCCTCGCCGAATTGATCGCGTTGGCCAGTGCGGTGGCGACGTCCGCCGCCGTGCTGGTGAGCGTGTAGGGCACAGCGATTCGGCCCGGTAGCACACCGTCTCCGTTGTCGAATTCGAAGACCACACGGGTGCGACCGTCGAAGATCGAGAAATACTGGCCGTCGAGTGAAACACTTCCTGCCGGAAGCTGGATCTGGAAGTCGTTGAGCAAGGTAACCGCGGGAGCGGTGGAAGCCTTTTGGATCGGCCCGCCCGGCGTGCCCGCAATGACCAGGTTTTCAGGAACATAGTGAACAATGTCCCAATCGTCCCAACGGCCAAAGGTAGTGAGCTTCTTCGTTGCACCGCCTGCGGGGGTTTTTACGCGGACATAAAGCCCGTTGATGGTGTTGTCAACGACGTAATTGCCGTGAATGACCGGGCCAATTCGCTCGTAATTGACCGTGTAGGGCGCGTTCGGGTCCCAGCTCTGATACTTCGTGTCGGCGAAGCTGTTCGGATCGGCCGACATGGCCGCATCGGCACTGTGGGTGATCCGGCTGAACACAATGGTTGGCCGGGCTTCCACCATATGGACCGGGTCGTAGACCGAGCGAATCCCGTTGACGATGACCTCGCCGCCGCCGTAGCGGATGTCGGCATTGCTGATGTAGTTGAGGAATATCCCCTGATCTTCCAGGACCTGACGCGGCGGAAGTCCAGAAGCCGGATCGTACGCCTTGATGAACTGATAGTCCATATCGTTCTTGAAGACGATGCCGCCCCAATCGCCGGGCATGGGGGTTGTATTGTTGTTGGGCTCAGCATCGCGGCCGAGAGACTCATCATAATAGGACGTGAAATAGACCGAGTGGAACGGCGTTCCCAGCACCTGAAGAGCGCCGCCGCTTCGATCAATGCCTTCGGCAATACTGCCCACCATGATGTTGGAACGGAACAGCTTGATGACCGCCCCGGCGTCGATCATCACGGTGACACCCTTGGGTACATCCATCCGCACACCGTCGGCAAGCGGCGCGTTGTCCACCAGTCGACGACCGATTTCATAGGGGATATTGTCGCGGAGCGTCGCCGGATCATTGGGATCGTCGTTGGCAAAGTTGTTACCCACAATGCGCACGATTGTTCCCGGCTGTGCCGCCGCCAATGCTCCGGCGATCGTGCTGAAGGGGTTATCGATTGAACCGGTGGGTGAAGAGGACCCGGAAAGCTTATCGACAAAGATCGTCTTGCTGGCCGGCTGGACGTTGAACCAGAAATTGTAGTCGCCGCCAGGAACGCCATCCATGTCGCCATCGAAGTAAACTCCGGTTGAGTCGATCAAGCGCGACGGATGGGCCGTGTTTGGATCGCGGAACGTCTCTGGATTATCAGGATCCACTCCACCCGGCTTATACGTGACCCGAAGCTTGTACTGGCCCTGGGTAACGCCGCCGATGCCGGAGTCGTCCATCGTGGGGTCGTACTGCGTGTTTCCGCTGGCGCTCACGCCGATGTAATAGCGACCCGGGGTGAGATAAACCCTCAGGGCCGAGTCGTCGCTGTAGAAGTCATCATTGCGTGCCACGACCTCATAGGTCGTTTGGAGGAATTCCTTCTCGACGGGTACGCCGTTTTCCATCACGACGTACTTCTGCGCGACCTGAACTTCGCGATAGAGTGTGACGGCTGCATTCAGGAGGCTGGAATTCGTCATCCGCTCCGCCAGGACCTCGACATCCACCAGACCCCGATCGTTGAGGTCGAAGCGGTACATGTCGATGTCCATGTTGTCCGGGCGGAACATATGGCGGCCGTGGATAATATCGGCCACACCGGGGAACACGGGTTCAAACGAGCCGACAACGGCCTGGGCGTCTTCCGAGCTGCCCATGATCACGAATGGAGGAAGATCGTAGCTGTGCCCGTAACCCAGCAGGTGACCGATTTCGTGCATCGCCACCTGGAACCAGGCGCCGCCGAATTCGCTGGCACCCCAGTTCTCGGCGTAGTCCATAACCGCCATGCCGCCGCCAGCCACACCAGCCACGCCGCCCGGTGCGGACTGCAAATTCATCAAGGCCAAGTCGCCCGTGATGATGGCCAAGCCATAGCTATCCGTCTCATAAAACTGAATACCCAGGTAATTTCCATAGATGTCGAATATTTCCCGTGCCCGTTGTTTCTGTGCCTCTGTGATGAGATTCCAGCTTTCTTTGGGGAAGTAGTAGGGGATGGTGGGGATCTGAGTTGAGCCGTCCGGGCTGGATTCACCGGTAAGGTAGTGATCTTCAATCAGGATGCTGTCGTAATCCGGCAGATCCCGGTGACCCGGTTCATCGATAGCGCCCGGCCATTCCAGGTTGTAGGAAACCGAACCAGGCGTAACAATCGTGCCGCTGATAATAACGCTTTGACCAACTGTTCCGCTGCCGAATCCGCCTCCAATAATTACGGCGTTATAGAAAGTGGACGGTGCATCTCCACCCTCTGACATATTCCAGGTTTGAATTGGCCGGTATTCACTGCCGATTCGCAACCGCGCGGCTCCGGTGCCGAAGTTTGCCAGGTCCTGTCCGAAGTCCAGTCGGACTAAATTCTTGCTGGCATCGTAGGTGACGGAAACGGGATTGACGACGACATCGTCGTCTGGCGAGGCTGTTTCCTTCGTGAATATGAGCTGGTAGAACCGAGGATCCTGCGCCGCGTTCCGGTCAAGCTCGTCGTCATTGAAATAGACTTCAATGATGTTGCGTTCCTGATAGAGACTTTTGACCGCCAACCGACTGTTTTGACGATCAACAGAGACCTGGCTTCCCTGCAACGTGATCACTGAACCGGAGAGCTGAACGGTCAGGTTGAGTCCCTGGCTCAAAATAGCGTTAGCGATTTTCTGTGCGATGACCTCAGCATTATCTGAGCTTGAGTACACAATCGGGACGTTGCCGCTGCGCACTCCGTTCCCGGTGTCGAATTCGAAGGTGGTGGTAATCGTGCCATCACTCACCAGGAATGTCTGTCCGTCGCTGATCTGATTGCTCGGCGGGGCGGTGATTTGCCAGTCACCGCGGTAGACCGGCTGCGGCACGACCGCCAGGACCTGAGGTCCGAGGTTGATGTCGAACTCCATTGTAAGATCCTGCCCCACCTTGAGATCCGGATCATAACGGAAGGGTAGCGGCGGCGAATCCAGGTTCATGAGCGGATTCGGGCCGGTTCCCTTGATGATGAGGCGATACTTGTCATCGGGAAGATTCTCGGCAAAGCGGACGATAACCTCGTTCGGTTTGTCCCCAATGCCGATATAGCCGATGGGCACCACGACCTCGTTGCCTTCGTTAAACGAGTCATCCCCACCGGCGCGCACAAACTGAATGGCGCCCAGCGTTTGGGGATCGATCCGCTGGCCCTCGTTGAAGCGGAGAATGAGTTCCCGCGGAGCAACGTTGAGTTCCGTACCCTCTTCGATCAGACTTCCCTCGTTGGGGATGACCGCCACGAGATCCGGCGGAGTGCCAGGAACTTGCTGTCCGTACACAGTCAACCGCCAGGAATTGAGTCGACCGACGGTGCCGCCTGCCCGGTCTCGCACGATGAGGGTCCAGTCACCACCGGAGGTTTCTCCCCAGTTACGGTTGGTCGTGAACGTCCATTGAATCCCCGTATCAAATGGGTTATGGACGTGAGGCGTGGCGAGGACGGACTGCGTGCCGGAGGGAGATACAAGGACGATTTCCAAATCCCCTGGGCTCAGGTGGGAAATATCGACGGTGACCTCAACCCACTCCACCTTGTTAATATCCGGCGCCATGCTGATAACGCTGGAGATGCCGGCGGGGTTGTTGTCGGGGATATTCTGGTTGACTTGGAAAACGCCCGAATCGAGGGCGACTTCGGGGCCGACGGGCTTCCAATTCTTGGCTGCCTGGACCGCTGCCGCGGCATCGATGGCCCCGAACCCATATTTGTGGTTGATGTGGTAACCGGCCGCATTGACAGTCCAGTCGGGATCGGTGGGATCCACCTGCCGTGCTGTTTGGGCAAGAATGTACTCGATATCCCGGTAGCTCAGGTTAGGATTCGCTTGGAGCATTAACGCGATGACGCCGGATACGACCGGGGCAGCCGCGGATGTACCGGCGAAGATAGAGGTGTAATCCGTGTTGACCAGCGGGTCACCATCCGCGTTGCCAGTGACGTTGTAGCCATTATCTCCGGTGATATCCGTTGTGGTGATGCCGTCGGCGTAAGCAGAAACAAAGAGATTAGCACCGGGCTCGGAATACCAGGCCTGGCGACCGTTGGCATCCAAGCTACCGACGGCGAGCGTGAATCGGGAGTTGGCATAGCCGTCGTAGTTGGAATTATCGCCACCGGCTCCTCCGTTTCCTGCCGCCCAAACGTAGATCGTGCCAAGCCCGTTTCGACCGGTTGTCGCACCCTGCTGAAGCGCCGCAAGAGTCAACGGTCCGGGGCCAGCGAACAAGGCAAAAGGCAGACCAACGCCCGCATCGGGTGGTCCCCAACTGTTATTGAACACCTGAATCGCATCCAGGCGATGGGTCAGAGCCTGGGATTCCAGAAGATCACTCGTTGGCCCGGCGATAAGGCGCAAACCCGCAAGCTGAGCATCGAAAGCCACTCCGGCTACTCCCAGGCCATTGTTGCCCGCGGCGGCGCTCACCCCCGCCACCGCGGTGCCGTGAAAGTCCCCCGCGCCTGGTGCGGGATCCGCATCACCTTGATTGAAATCGTAGCTGAGGTCGGGGCGGTAATTGGGGGCCAGGTCGGGATGGGTGTACTCGAGTCCGTCGTCAACGATTCCGATGACGACGTTGTCACCCTGGACAGAATCCCAAGCCGACACCACGTTGATATCCTGCCCCGGAGTGCCCCCGCCCTGTCCTGTGTTCAGTAAATGCCACTGATCAGTGAAGAATGGATCGTTCGGAATAAAGCGGGGCTGACGCTCCTGCGGCACCAAGGGATAGAAATACTGAACGACCCCCTCGCTGCTCTCCATCCGGCTGACCGCGGTTTGCCAGTCCACGCTGGAATCGAAGTGGAACACGTACGCCCCTTTGATGCCGGTGGGCACCGCTACATACTGGGCGCCCAGG
Source organism: Thermogutta sp. (assembly GCF_014359955.1). Classification (GTDB taxonomy): domain Bacteria; phylum Planctomycetota; class Planctomycetia; order Pirellulales; family Thermoguttaceae; genus Thermogutta. The sequence goes on from NZ_JACIYL010000005.1 coordinate 20,621, forward strand.
AGCGTAGCCACCTGGTCCGGGTTCAGCGAATCACCAATCCCCACGACCCAGTCGGTGGTCTGCGAGAGTTGGTAGTCGGAATAGTGATTGAGATCACTTGCCTGCTCGATTGCCCGATTCAGCGTATCCTGCCACACTTGCTCCAGGGTCGAGGGGCTGATGCTCAGGAGCAAGCGGTCTTCCACGCGTTCGACACGCAAGTCGCGAGGGCGATGGGCCTTTGGTTTCCGTTCTTTCTTGGCAGAGGACTTCTTGGCCTTGCGGGCTCGGGACGAGAAAAATCGCATCGCATCCCAAATCTTCATTGCCGGTTCTCCCTCTCGCGGTGCCGGATCACGAAATTAGAATTGCGTCGTTGTCGAAGCCGTTACAGTCGATTAATCCGAAAAAGAGCGATCTCTGTCGAGTGTTACCTGGTTCCGATTTGGAGCCGTATACCGATTAAAATTGCCCGGCCTCCAAATTGCAACCAAAATCCTCCAGATTGCCTAAAATTCCACATTTTCCGTGTTATCGTCAAACCCGCTTCCGAGCGCGCGGACTGTCCCAGGACTCCGTTTCGAACCATTTAGATGCATTGGCGGTTTCGCTAGTTCCCTCATTTCCCGCTAAATTGTCACGACCGTTCCGATTGGCCCAAAGTAAGGGGGTTCTGTCTAACCTGAGAAAGGGGATAACGCGAACGAGGGGTATCGGGTTGGGAACCGGTCCGATGGAGGCGGCGCGAGGGTCGGTGGGCCGTTGGGGTGAACTCGAACCCGGATCGGTCCGCCAGTTGAAGTCAGCCGTCTTTCCCGGTTACATTGGTGGCGACGGGAACGGGATTCTGGGCTTTTGCCGGGGGGCTTCAACCGCCCGGCAAAGGAGTGGATTTTTGTTGACGGCGTATTGGGCCGTTTTACAATGAAAAAGGAGACGGCCCATCAGTGATTTGCTGAGGAAAGGACTTGTCATGAAGACGCGCGTTGTGGTGGGGGTCGTCTTGGTTGCGGCGGTGCTCGGCGGCGCGGCTCTCCTGTGGGGAGCGAATGAGTCCGGCGTAGTTCGTCGCGAGGTGGGCACGCCAATTGCTTCAAGCGGTGGATGGATAACCCATTCCACGGCAACGGATCGAGTGCAACAGATCGTGGTGATCGACCCATCCACTCAAGCAATGGCGGTATACCATGTCGATCTGGCCAGTGGCCGGATCAGCCTGAAAAGCGTGCGGAATGTGCGGTACGACCTTTTGATGACGGAATTCAACACGGATGCGCCGTCGCCGCGGGAACTGGAGTCGCTCTGGAAAACACCCTGACCGGGGGACAGGAACGCGTCAAAGCTCATCACGTCGAGGACAGTAATCATGGCGCAGAAATTTTACACCACGAAAGAGGCTGCTGAATTTTTGGGGCTCGCTCCGGCGGACCTCAACGCCATGCGGGAGCGGAATGAGATCCGGGGATTTCGTGACGGCAACGACTGGAAGTATCGCGCGGAAGACATCGAAGCGCTGAAGCGCAAACTTCGCGCGGACGCGACGCGTCCGGTGCATCATACGCCGTCCAGTGATGAGGAGATTGTCCTCCTCGATGAGGATCTCGCGCCGGCTGACCTGGGTACAAGCGGCTCGGGTACAGTGATTGGAGGAACGCCCACACCCAAGGAGTCGGCCAGCGATGTGAAAGTTGCGGGAAGTGACATTGCGGCTAAGACTGGGGGGAATGTGGCGGAAGGAACGGGTGGGCAAGGGATTGTATCCCCGTTTGAGGATGAGCTGTTACCGCTGGAACCGGAAACCGAGCAGGTTGCGGCGGGAACGGATTCGGCGGTCAATTTGGGTGGTGAAAAGCTGGAAGATGACGATGTCGTCATCGGTGGTAGCGGAAGCGGCAGCGACATCAGGTTGGCCAGTGACAGCGGGCTCTCGCTGATGGATACGAATGACAGCGGGATTTCGCTGGAAGGCGAGCTGGAACTGGTTCCCACCGAGGATTCGCTCGAGCTTGATGATGACGATATGCTGGCGATAGATGAGTCGGTGGACACCGAGGCCCCGACACAGTTGAAAAGAGACGACGAGTTCCAGCTCACGCCTTTCGAAGAGATGGAGGAGGAAGAGACCGAGAGCGGATCGCAGGTCATCGCTTTGGATACGGAACCTTCGACCGGTTCCTCCCCGGGGATGGCCGAGTTGCTGGGTGGTCCAACCGAGGCCCCCTTTGGGGTGGCCCCAGGTGTACCACCGGTTCAGGCGGGTGTGCCTCCGGTGGGTGTTACGCCGGTGACGCCTGGATTAGCGCCCACCGCGGCGGCCGTCGCGGCAATGCCGACGGCCGAGGCCCCGTGGGGCACGTTGTGGGTCACGATGCTCATCGTTTGCACGGTGCTGCTTGCACTGTGCGGGATGATGTGTTTCGACCTCGTCCGCAACATGTGGAGCTGGCATGGGCCGTTCTCTCTGAACAGCTTCCTGATGGATTCCATCTTGAGCGTCCTTCCCAAGTGATGAAGGGCACTGGGACGCCCCGCGAGTAAATTCGGTACTGGAAAGATTCTTTTCGAGTGCAGCCCCTTGACTGCCGGCAGGGGCTGTTTTTGTGCGCTCTCGTGAGCGGGTGTCGCCCGGAGCTTGTGGGCCCCTCGCGTCGTGCCTTTTCTTGCCATCCGCCCTATAATCGCTTAGAAGGGTGTGTGTCCGGTGCGGGCACGGACCAGAGAAGTTACCAAGATCAGTGAGCATGACAGCTTTCGTTGTCTGGACCTGAGGGCTTTGTCGAGCGAGCCAGGGTGTGACCGCCTGCGTAGAGGAGAAGGAGATTCAGGCCGAGAAATCGCTCTCCGGGTGCGGGAGGTTCTCCCCAGGGTTTTTCATATCATGTCAAAAATAGCCGTGTTTTGCCCGGCATAAGGGTT
>NZ_JACIYL010000050.1 GCF_014359955.1 Thermogutta sp.
GATTGGATCAATGAATTCTGGTACTACGACCCGCGAACGGACGATCCTCGGTTTGACACTTTCGCCACCATTCAGAAACTGCGAGCTGTCCGTTGGGATCGGGCGATCCTATTCACGAACAGTCTGAGAACGGCGTTGCTGGCCGTGGCTGGAGGGATTCCCGAACGAATCGGTTACGCCCGAGATGGCCGCGCTGCGCTTTTAACACATCCTTTGCCGGTTCCTCGCGATGGACGAAAAATTCGCCGGGTACCGATGGTGGACTATTATCTCGGTCTCGCTCGGGCGATTGGCGCGAACGGCGACGATCGGCATCTGGAACTTCCGCTAAGCCTTTGGGGAGAAGTGTGTGCCGACCGGGTATGGAAGGACCTGAATCTCCCCACTCACGGGCCTGTGGTTGCCATGCATGTGGGGGGAGCCTTTGGAGCATCCAAGTGCTGGCCGCCCAGTCATTTCGTCCAGCTTGCCCGCCGCATCGTTACCGATACTCCCGCGTGGGTGCTCTTTGTGTGTGGTCACCGGGAAAGGGAACTCGTTCGCCAGATCACCAGGGAGGTGTCTGAGTCCAGGGTCGTTTCCATGGCGGATCAACCTCTGGATTTGCAAACGCTGAAATCATGTTTGCACCGTTGTACAGCGATGGTTTCCACCGATAGCGGTCCCCGCCACATGGCCGCTGCATTGGGCAAGCCGGTGGTTACGCTGTTCGGTCCGACCTGGCCGGTGGTTACGGCAAATCCCACCGTGGAATCGGTCGATCTCCAACTTTCATTAGACTGCATCCCCTGCGGTCAGCGTCGTTGCCCGCTGGGCCATCACCGGTGCATGGTGGAATTATCCCCGGAAATGGTATTTCAGGCGCTTCTGCCGTTTATCAGCCGGGCACGATTCCGGAGCGTGGCCTGATACAGCCGGGAGACGAGAATGAATCGGCCGCCGATCAGCGTGGTTATTCCCTGCAAGGATGAGGAAACGCACCTGGTGGACTGTGTCCGATCTGTACTCGGCTGGGCAGATGAAATCCTGATCGCAGACAGCGGATCCACCGACAAGACTTTAGCCATTGCCCACGATTTTTGCGAAACCTATCCCGAGGTCTGTCGATTGGTCCAACGCGAGTTCATCAGTTTTGGCTCGTTCAAGGGTTGGGCGGTCAACCAGTGCCGGCACGATTGGGTTTTTGTTTTGGATGCCGATGAAAGGATGACACCGGCGCTGCGTCGGGAAATTGACAAAGTGCTTTCAAAAAGCGATCGTCCGGATGCATTTCTCGCAGGATTTGAGCACCGGTTTCTCGGATATCGCATCAGGCACGGGAGTTGGAACCATAAAGTTGTCCGCCTCTTTCGTAGGTCCGTGGCCAATTACGATGCGAAGGCCGTCCACGAAAAAGTTGTTGTTTCGACAGGCAGAGTTGGCGTCTTGAAAGGGCGCGTTGAACACTGGACATGCACCTGTTTGGACAAGTGGTATCAAAAGAAGAACCGATACACAACGGCGGGAGCCCTGGAGAGGTGGAAGCGGGGCAAGCGGACTCACCTCTGGGATTTGGCCCTTCGTCCGATCGCGGTGTTTGTCAGGGGATATATAGTTAAACTGGGGTTTCTAGATGGGCTAGGCGGCTTCTTAGTCGCCGTTGATGATGCCTTCACGGTCTTTCAGACGTACCTCAAACTTTGGGCGATTGCACACCAACGAGCGTCGGAAGGGCTTTCGACTCCTTGGCCAACAGCAGTTGTTCAGCCGACACTCCCCAAAAAGAGGGGCACTCTATCCACACAAGGGCTGTACTAGAGTCGAAGCGTTCTATCGTGGCATATTTGCCCACGTATCAGCATGCCCTGCTAAAGCTGAACGTCTTCGTGTGATCAAGAAAGCCTCCTAACTCGGCAGGAGGAACAGACAGGCTCGTCCCACCTCTCACCCCTCGCACCGAAATTTTCGAATTTTCCGACAAAATTTACCTCGACGTTCGCGTTTTTCGATCCGGTTCTGGCTGAACCCTCCGAGTTCGAATCTAATGCGAGCTTTTTACTGACGATTACTTCTGTAAGAACAATGTGAAATGCGACGAACTTCGGCGGCATACCGTTTCTATGGCATTCAAGGGCAAGGACGGTATGTACCGGTCGCAGCCAGCGGGACGGGGCTTGGGGAATAGGCACGCCCCGTTTTTTTGAGCAGGTCGGCGGCAGTTAGCGGTGTTCAGGGATGGTTCACATCTTAGGCAGTGGTTAGGAAAAGGAGTTCCCCATGAGGTGCCGAGCTTCCGGGATGAGGCTTTTCATTGCGCTGATACTATCAGGGTGGGTCGCTTTTCCGCGCCCGGGATCGGCCGGCGGCTTCAATGATCTCACGGAGACGCGTCTTCGCCAGCTTGAGGAGGAAACACAGCGTCTGCGTGCCGAATTGGAAGCGCTTCAGGCCACGCAGCCAGTAGCCCTTCCGCGGGTGACTGGTGACCCCGTGGCCTTTGAAACGGAAGCAGCCCAACCTGCAGCTCCCTCGATGGATGAGATCCGGGCGGAAATGAAGAAGCTCGCGTGGACGAAAGGGGATATTCAGATCATCCCTTATGGGTACCTGTGGGCCACTACGTCGTATGAAACACTCCATTCTAACATCGGTGACTATACACTCTACGTGTTTTCGCCGGACGATCGTCCGGAAGGGGCCTGGCACGTGGACGGCAAGTCAACGCGGTTGGGTATCGACTTCGTTGGACCGATGTTGCCGCGATTCGGCTGTGCCCAGACCGGCGGGAAAGTGGAACTCGATTTTCAAGGAGCGTTTCAGACCGAGAACCGCGGGACGGTCCTGCTTCGTCACGCCTATGTCGAAGTGAAAAACGAGTACTTCCGCCTGCTGGCAGGTCAAACCTGGGATGTCATTTCACCGCTGCTTCCGGGCACGATCATGTATTCAGTAGGCTGGGGGGCTGGAAACATCGGATATCGGCGCGCCCAGTTTCGGGCTGAGCGCTACTACCATTTCTCTGACGTATTGCTCGTCACAACACAGGCGTCTATCAATGCTGACATTGCATCCGACATCGCGGGAAATGTGGTGGCCGAGCACGCTGAGTGGCCCGTCATTGAAGGTCGATTAGGTTTTACCGTCGGCCCCCGGGGCCCCGGTGAGCATCCTCTTGAATTTGGTGTTTCGGCGCACATCGGTGAGCAGATTTTCTACCTCCCTGGTCCACCGGTCACCGAGGAAGACTTCCGAACCTGGTCCTTCAACGTGGATGTGAAATTTCCCATCACCCCGCGATTTGGCGTCCAGGGCGAGTTCTTTACAGGGGAAAACCTCGGTGCTTACCTGGGTGGAATAATTCAGGGCGTCAACCTTGCCAGGGGGAATACGATCCGCGCCACCGGTGGGTGGGTGGACGTGTGGTACGACTGGACGGATCGGCTTCACAGCCATGTAGGTTATTCGATCGACGACCCATTCAACCAGGATCTCAGTCCCGGCCAGAGGAGTTATAACCAATTCTATTTTGCAAACATCACGTATGATGTGACGAAGAAGTTCATCCTCGGTTTCGAGGTGCAGCAATGGAAAACAAACTGGGTCGCCAAGTCGCCTGCCGACAGCACCCGGTTTGAGGTCATGGTACGATACGGGTTCTGAATGGTACGATACGGGTTCTGATTCGCGATCACCTGTCAAACGCCATCCCCGGCCGACCCGAACCCTCGGTCGGCCGGACGTCTTGACCATGGTGCTAATTGTCGACCACACATTGCCACAGCGGCTCCGTTTGAGGAGTCCGCCCCTGCAGCGCGCCGGAGAAAAAACTGTCACCGGTTTTGCGAGGCAGGAAGCTCAAATGAGGGCGCAGGCGAAACGGTCGCCAGCACGAATGGGCCAAAGTATTTCCGGGCCACTCGTTTGACATCTTCCAGTGTCACCGCCTTGATCCGCTCGTCGAATTTCTTGTCGTAGTCATACCCAAGCCCGTACAGCTCATCGAGCGCAGCCTGGGTGGCCTGGGCTGCGATGGTGATGTTCTGCTGGGCGTGGTAGGAGATGAGTAATTCCTTCGCCCGTTCGAATTCCTCGTCAGTGATCTCGCCCTGTTTGGCCTTCTCCACATTCTTCAGCACCCGCTGCACCACTTCAGCAAGTGTGTCCGGTCTCGTTTGCGCCATAATGACGAAGTAACCCGGTGCCGGGCCGGTCGATTGAAAGGCGTGGACCCCATAAACCAGCCCTGCCCCGCGCAGTTCCTCATGCAACCAGCCGCCCGGGTAATCATATCCCGACATGATCGTGTCGAGGACCATCATCGCCGTGTAGTCGGCCTCGTCGCGAATGCTCGGCCCGGGATATCCCATGAGGAGCACGGCCGTCGGTTTCTGGACTTGCTTGTGGCCGGTAACGAGATTGGGTATGGCGTTGTTGCGATCAAATGTGATCTTTGGGGCATCTGCCGGCGGTGTGAGCTTTCCGTACCATTTTTCCACCATGTCCACGGCCTCGTCGGGATTGATGTCTCCAAACACCGCGACCACCATGTTCGCGGGATTGAGCAGCACTCGATGGTACTGCTTAATATCGTCCAGCGAGAGCCGCTCCACGGTTTCCCGCTTCCCGCCGGTCAGAATGTGATAAGGTGAATCCGCAGGAAGCAGGTCGGCGAAAAGCTCCTGTGCTTCCGCTTGAGGACTCGCGCTTCGCTGGGCGATTGCATCCAGCACCAGTTTCTTGACTTTGGCAAATTCGCCCTCGTCAAATCGCGGTTCCAGCAAACACTCCGTCACCAGGTCTCCCGCCTTCGCGAAATTTTCTTTCAAAATGTTCAGACTGGCGACAACCGTATTGCGACCGGGGAGAAAGCCCACGCGAGCATCCAGATCGTCGAACAGTTCGGCAATCTGGTCCGCTGTATAGTTGCGAGTGCCCTTGTCGAGCATTCCCGCAAGCAGTGCCGTCCTGCCTGCTGTTTCGGGCGTATCCAGGAGATTGCCGCCAAGAATGGCCACCTGCATGGTGACGATCGGCAATCGGGCCTGCCGCTTGACCAGCACGCGCAATCCATTCGGCAAACGAACGAGCCGTATGTCTGATTCTTCGCTTTGCAGCCCCTCGGATGCGGTTTTGGGTGCGCGCCCCAACGGAGCAATGACGACCTCGTTGAGCCGATCCGGAACGAAATACTTGCGTGCCACCTCCCGAAGCTGCTCACTGGTGACCGATTGAATGCGTTCTGTATAGAGCTTGTCGAAGAGCGGATCGCCGGTGGCCAGATAGCTTCGTGCAAGACTTTCCGCGGTGGCCTGCAGACTTTCTCTTTCGAAGATCCAATCGGAAACTTTTTTCTTTTTGGCCCGGGCGAGTTCATTCTCGGGAACCAGTTCATCGCGAAGACGATACACTTCTTCGAGAATGATGCGTCGGACTTCCTCATAATTTTCCGGCGGACAGGTGGCCAGGATTCCAAACCACCCTCGAACGTACTCTGGCGTCGCACTGGCTGCATCGACGCGGAGAGCGAGGGGCTTCTCTCGTTGCAACCGCCGAACCAGGCGTGACGATTCGCCGCGGGCCAGGATATCCGCCAGAACATCGAGGGGATAAAGGTCGGGATCGGTCAGCTTCACAGTGGGCCAGGCGATGGCAATGTCCGTGGCGTCTCCTTCCATCTCCCGAACCGCCCGCCGCGGAGTCACTTGGGGCGGTTCGTCTCCCAAAGCGATGTAAGTCTCCGCTGCCCGGGGAATCCCCCGATACTGTTCTGCGATCTGCTGGATAACCTCATCTGTCTGAACGTCACCTACCACCACGAAGACCTGATTGTTGGGAATATAACGCGCCCGATAGAACTGGATGATCGCCTCGTTGCTGGTGTGGTTGAGCACGTCCAGATAGCCGATCACCGGATGGCGGGCCGGGTGCACCAGGTAAAGGGTTTGATTGAGCAATTTCCACAGCACGCGGGACCGACTGACTTCCCCGTCGGCCAGCTCCTGCTTGACCACCTTGAGTTCCCGCTCGAACTCCTTGGGTTCAAATGCCACCCGCTGCATGGCATCAGCCAGCAGCTCGATGACTTCTTTGACGTGGCGCGCCGGACAATCGATGTAGTAGCAGGTGAAATTCGTGGTTGTATACGCGTTGGTCTTGCCGCCAAATCGATCGATAATGGCGGCGATCTCCTTCTCCGTCCGCTTGGTTGTGGTTCCACCGGCCACAACATGTTCCAGGACATGGCTGAGTCCCGCCCCCAGGTGCTCGGCTTCGTAAATGCTTCCGGTGTATTTGACGTAACATCTCACGGTGGCCGCCTGGACGGTATGATTCTCCTGAACAATGATCGTCAGCCCGTTGGAAAGTTCCGCCACTGTCACGCCCTGTGGGTACACCTGGCGCTTGACGACCGTGGGCACACCCTGATCAGCTTCCGATGGGGATTGGGACATTCCAGCAGTGTTCATACTCACCATCGCGATCATGCTGAGGCCGAGAGACAAAAAAAACTGTCCACGTCGCATCACGTTCGCTACAGAAAGCGTTTTCCTTGTCATCGGATGATCTCCATCGCAATAGCCACTCGGTTGGCGTCAACCCGTTTGGGTTTAACCTGTTCATTATTACGCCCGGGGGTTCGCCGTCCACCCACGGCGGGCTGTGGTCACAGTGGGTGGATCGCCGCCACCCTGGTGAGCACCCGGTTCACGCGGCTAAAGGCATCTTCCGTCCCCGTTTCTTGCCCGGAGGTTGGTGTGTCTGATATTATAGGCCTTAATTTTGGACCGATTCGTACGTACTGCGCATGAGCATGAGGCCGAAGTGCTCCATGTCAGAACCACTGAGGATTCCCCCACGAAGCCCCGAGTTGATGTCACCGCAGGACACGGGTCTCCTGGTCGTCGATGTCCAGGAGAAGCTCGTTCCCCACATTGACGATCATGAAAAGGTCGTCTGGAATATCAGGCGGCTTCTGGATGCCGCTCAGATTCTTGGTGTCCGCGTGCTGGCGACGGAACAGTACCCCAAGGGCCTGGGACCGACCGTTTCACCATTGCGGGAGCGGCTCGGGCAGATTCCGGAAAAGCTCATGTTCAGTTGCCGCGAATGTTGGTCACTCTTCGAAGAAGCAGAAAAGGCCGGATTGAGTCGGCTGCTCATCTGTGGCATCGAGGCCCATGTGTGCGTCCAGCAGACGGTATTGGACCTCCTCGCGGCAGGCTGGCGGGCATACGTGGCCGCGGATGCCGTGGGATCGCGGCACCGGCTGGATTACGAAATCGCGCTTCGCCGGATGGAGCTGGCAGGGGCCGTCATCACGACCACGGAGGCCGTGCTTTTTGAATGGTGCATCCGCGCGGGAACCGCTGAATTCAAACAGATCAGCCAGCTTGCACGGGAATTTCCGCCAGGCGAATCTGTTGCATCGTCTTGAGCATTCGCACGCCCAATCTCGGATGGACAACTGGTCCCCTTGTCGCTACAGTGCAGTGGTGTTATCTTTTCACAAATAGTAACACCAACGTGATGTGGCTGAGGGCAGGCGAGCGCCGCCAGATGGTACCAGGAAGCGTTTCTTGCCGAAGCGAGCAGGTGGTGCGTGCGAGAGCTCGCCGAGTATCCGCCACAGGTAGAGGCGCACGGCACGTTCTGGACCCCTGAGAAACTGCGAGGTTGTGTCATGAAACGAGCGCTGATGATCGTAGCGTGGATGTGCTGGATCGGTTGGAGCTGGATCGCTTTCGCCGAGCTTCCGCGAAGTCCTCTCTATCTGGTCGGAGTTGGCCCCGGTGATCCGGATCTCATCACGCTGCGGGCTATAGAAGCCATCCGCCATGCAGACATCATCTACTGCACAGATGGATTGGAAAAGAAATTCGCGGACTATCTCGCCGGAAAGCAGGTCATCACGGGCTACTGGCGGCTTTTCGAGTACTATGGCCAGGACATCAACTCGCTTCCCGAGGCCGAGCAACCACGTGCCCGAGCTCTTGCAGAGAAAAGGAACGACTTCATCTCGCAGGTGCGGCAGGCCGTCGCACGGGGGAAGGTGGTGGCCATTCTCGATAGCGGCGACCCGCTTATTTACGGGCCATGGGCCTGGTGTCTGGAAGAGTTTGCGGATCTGAAGCCGGTGGTCGTGCCCGGGGTGAGTTGTTTCAACGCCGGTAATGCGGCACTCCGCCGAGGCGTCACCAATGCCCCAAAAACCAAATCGGTGATCCTCACGGCTAATGATTGGCCAGGGAAAACAGACACCGTGGAGAGTCTCTCCGTCCATCGAGCCACCATGGTGATCTTCACAATGCGTGCGGAGTTCGACTATTTCATTGAGAAGCTCAAGACACATTATCCGCCCGAAACACCCGTGGCCATCGTCAAATACGCTGGTTATCAGGGAAAGGAGGAAGTGATCGAGGGCACGCTCGCCACGATTCGCGAGCAAGTGGACCCTAAATCCCTGCCGTTTGAATACTTGATCTACGTTGGCGATTTTCTCACTTACCGCCAAAAGGCGCCTGCCCGTGTATCAGCGGCGAACCCATCGGCGGTGGGATCGGTGAGCGCCGGGACGAGCGTATCCACTCGTTGATGCAGTTTTCGGGCACCAGCAGGAAGGAAGCCACTCCTGGGAACAACCGACGCGGGCATGTGGTGTGATGCCGCGTGCTCCCATAGGGCAGGCCGCATCCCCCCAGCGGTCCTGCCCGTTTTTCTTCAAAGCGTGGTCAATGAAGCAACACGCCGCCTGGGTTGCCGGTGGCCTGCTTGTCGATTCGCGCGGAGAGGAATAGAGTGACGAGAGGGAACAGCCTGGTGAACGGCGATTCGATTCGCGCGAATCTGCTCATTTTCTTTTTTGAAATTTAAGGCAAACGATAACGGAGGGAACCGTGGCGACTGAGGCTTCTCGGCAGGAACGAACCACACAGGGGCCCCTGGGAGAGCTGGCCGCGCGCGTACCGCCTCACAGCGTTGAGGCGGAAAAAGCCGTACTGGGGAGCATTTTGCTCGACCCACGCACGCTGGACGATGTGGCCACAGTGCTCGTGCCGGAAGATTTTTACGTGGACGCTCATCGGCGGATCTATGGACGGCTCCTTGAGATGCACGCCGCGAACCGCACGATCGACTTGATGCTCCTGGTTGAAGAGCTGCGGCGGCACGGGGAATTCGAAGCGGTCGGCGGTGCCCCCTATCTGGCGGAAATTGCCCAGTCCGTAGCCGTGGCCAGTCATGCGGTGTATTACGCGGAAATCGTGCGCAATCATGCGTTTGTGCGGGCGTTAATTCAAGCGGGGACGGATATTGTTCGCGACGCGTTCGATTTGAGTCTGGAGCCCCGGGAGATCCTCAATCGAGCCGAGGAGCGAATCCTGGCGGTTCGCGATCGCCGATCTACGGGGGACGTCGTGCCTGTGAGCGACGTGCTCTTCGAAGCCTTTCAGATGATCGACCGGCGCATGCAGGGGGAAGCCACCGGGGTACCGACAGGTTTCACCGACCTCGACAAACTGACGGGAGGCCTGCATGATTCGGAGCTCATCATTCTGGCCGCCCGGCCAAGCATGGGAAAGACGGCCCTCGCCACGAACATCGCGGAACATGTGTCCGTGGACGCGGGATTGACGACGCTGTTTGTCAGCCTGGAAATGTCTCGTCTGGAATTGATTCAGCGGATGCTTTGCTCCCGGGGAAAAATAAACGGCCATAAGTTTCGCAGTGGTTTTCTTTCCGCAGAAGACAGGGAAAAACTTGTTCGAGCTGCCGGCGAGTTGAGCCGCGGAAAGTTGCTCATTGACGACTCACCGAGTCGCACAGTGACAGAGATCGCTGCGGTGGCCAGACGCCTCAAACGACGCGAAGGGTTGAGGCTCATTGTCATCGACTATTTGCAATTGATCGAGCCGGACAATCCCAAGGATCCGCGTCAGGAGCAGGTGGCGAAGATCACGCGGCGTCTCAAGACCCTCGCCCGGGAGCTCAAGATTCCTATTTTGTGCCTGGCGCAGCTCAACCGTCAAACGGAAGTTGTCAAAGACAACCGGCCCCGGTTGAGCCACCTCCGCGAGTCGGGCGCCATCGAGCAGGATGCCGATGTGGTCATGTTTGTCCACCGCGAAGAGTACTACCATACCCGAGAGGAAGCGCAAGCTCGGGGACTGTGTGGTTTGGCTGAGGTTATTGTGGCCAAACAGCGTAACGGTCCCGTGGGGGATGTCAAACTCACCTGGCGTGAGGAATTCACTCGATTCGAGAATGCAGCGCCTGCGGACTATAGCGAAGTTGCCTACGGTGACTTCGCCGAGGATGCCCCGTTTTAGGGGATACTGGGCACTTCCAACTCACGCTCGACCAGCCGCGGTTCGCACGAACTGAGCCCCATTAATCGGTGCTCTTCACGGTCCGGCAAGCTATAATGGACGAAGATTGAACTGCCGCTACGGAACAGGCTTGAGGTCTGTGCTCCTGCCGGAGATCGGCCCAGAATAAGCCGGGTGCATTCGGGGCGGCGGTGCAATCGATCGTCATGTTCCACGTGCGTCGAACTGCGACATTTTGATGGGGCTTCCATCGCATGAGAAAGATCAACAAGCGCTTCGTCCTCATTCTCACGGCAGTGGTCGTCCTGCTGGGAGTGGGCACCTATTTCCTGCACGGTTACCAACTGCGGAGAAATGCCAGGGTCTTTCTGGATCGGGCGCAAGAAGCTCTCAAACAGGGTCGCCGCGACGTGGCGGCCAAAAACTTTCAGTGGTACACGGAACTGGCACCACACGACCTTGACGCCCAGCAACAGTTCGCGGAACTGCTCATCGACCTGCAGGCTTATGGGCCGGCGTATTTTCGCCTGGAAACAATTCTGCGGCAGGACCCCGAGCGCACACAAGCCCGCAGAATGCTCGTGGACGTGCTTCTCAACATAGGACGGTTCCGCGATGCGGAAGAGCATTTGGAGCAATATCTGCTCAAAGTGAATCCCGATGATGCCGAGCTATTAACCAAGCTCGCCCGATGCCAGCGCGGCCTTGGCCAGTCGAGGGAAGCGGTGCGGACACTTGAAAAGGCCATCCATTTGCAGCCAGACCTGGCGGCCGCTTATGCGCAACTGGCTGGAATCTATCGCTATGATCCCGATCTCAAGGATCCGCAGAAGGCCGACGAGTGGATCGCCAAAATGCTGGCCACGGTCAAGAATGAGGAAGCGCTGCGGACGGCCGCCATATACTATTACCAGTCCGATCGATATGATCAGGCTCTCCAGTACACCAGGGATATCCTGGCAAAGGATAACGATGATGTGGATTTTCTGATTCTGGGGGCGGATTGCGCCCGGCGGCTCGAGCAGTTAGATCTAGCCCGTACCTGGGCAGAGAAGGCC
>NZ_JACIYL010000500.1 GCF_014359955.1 Thermogutta sp.
CCCACCTTGAGATTCTTCTTCTCAGATTCTTCCGCAGCCTTCATCAGGCGGCGAGTGGCAGGGGCGTCCACGCCAAACGACTTTTCCATGAAGACGTTGACCCCTTTTTGCACCGCGTATTCAAAGTGAACCGGTCGAAACGCTGCGTGCGTCGCAAGAATGACAACATCACCCGGACGGAGGCAATCAATCGCATGCCGATAGGCGTCAAATCCAAGAAACCGACGCTCCGGTGGAACATCCACTTTATCGGGGAATTTACTTTGAAGGTTCTGCAGGCTTCCTTCCAAACGATCTGTAAACAGATCCGCCATCGCCACCAGCTTCACCGGGCCTCCCGTTGTCGAGAAAGCATCTCCCACAGCCCCAGTTCCCCGGCCGCCACAGCCCACCAGGGCCAATTGAATGGTGTTATTCTCACCCACATGGTATCCATAGATAAGACCGCCCTTTACCAGCGAAACGGCCGACAGCAGGGCACCGCTTTGGACTAGGAATTCTCGTCGAGACTTTGTCATCTTGCCATGGCGAGCATCAGACATGGTTCCCTCCCTTCTTCAAAACGGACCACCAGCTTTTCCAATGTCCGGCACCCTAATGCCGCCGCCAATTTATCACGCACGCCGGGTGTTCACAAGCGCCGCGGCGCTGGCCGATGTCATACCAAGACACGGGCGGTAAACAGGTTAAGTTCTGTTCGTGAATCTCATCTTGGCTAGCCCGCGTCCCGCCTGCGTCAGCGGACCGGGCGTACTGCGTAGGTTTCCCTTTTTCCTACGCTGAGATTGCCTCTCCCGACAATGTCCGCCAGAATGGATGAGACGAATCAGAGTGTTTCGGATTGAATTTTAAGTGTCCCCTGGCGAAGCACCATTGAATAAGCCGCTGGACACCTGGGGCCCTGCTCGGTCAAATGCAAGAGTAAAAGTTCACCCGCATTCGCAAGGAGTTGCTTCAATCCCATGATGTACGGTGCGTCTCTGCTCGTACTATTCTGCTGCGGCGTGGACGTCGGCTGGCAACCTTCCGGGGATGGTGGCATCGAGTACATCATTCAGATATCGCCCGAAGAACTGCAAAACCTTCGCCCCGGCGATATCCTTGCTGCCAGTGATGTGCCGCCGAATCTGCCACCCATCACGACATATCGGGTCGTTGTGGGCAGCGGTCCCCTACCTCGCAAACTTCCCGAAGCCGCACCGTTGTCGAGCTCCCAGGAACTTCCCTCGGCGGCCCACGCCGATCGTCCGCCAGGTGCAAGCCCCGGCCCGAGAGCCACCCCGCCGAGTTCACTCCCAGGCCCGATTGCCACCGCACAGTCTGCTGTGGCTCTCATGCCGACCGAGAATGAAAGTCCAAACGGTGAGAATAGCCAAGCAGATGATGGCTCCCGTCCGAGTGCCGGTCCCGCTAAAAGCCAACCGCCGGACGGGGCCGATGCCTCCCCGCCAGATCAATCCGCCCAAGAACCCACTGAATCCGTCTCATCGCAGGAAAATAAGGCTCACACGGCGGCAAGTCAAAGCGCGAGGGCAGCTACCACGATCGATGCCCGCTGGGCGTTTCTTCTCGTGGCCGCCACGGCAACGACAACTGCCGGCATGTGCTTTGTTTCCTGGATTGCATGGGATTACCGGAAAAAATATCTTTCTTTACTCCAGCAATGTCACACCGAACAGGCAGGCGTGGCTGGCGAGTTGGCTTCAGTCTCGGAGTCACCCGGGAACTCGAACTCGCAACGGCATTCCCCGCCGGAAACTGAGATCCAGTGAGAGCCGCGGCCGAGTATCAACCAGCGAGTCCCCCACCAGGCAACAAGGTGTTGCGTGACGGTCCAGCCTCCTGAAGTGCCCGTAGGATGTCTCTCTGCGTGTACCAGCCGGTGAAGATAATCGGTTCGTTCGGTCGATCAGCCGGGAAAATCGCGATCACTGGCACCTGCTGAAAGCCCAGCCACTTGAGGAACTGAGTCACCTCCGGGGCTTCGTGGGTCCAATCTGCCTTGAGCAGGACCACGCGGTTCTCGCGGAGAGCCTCGCGCACCGGTCGGGAATTGAGAACTGTCGCTTCCAGCGTCTTGCAGGTTAAACACCAGTCCGCCGTGCAATCAACGAGCACAGTAAATCCGCCGCTTTTTCCCGGGCTGCTACCGTTCGGTGGATTGGCTACTAACGAATTCTGCAACTGCGGGCCCGATTCCCGCAGAGCAAGCTCCTGGACTCTTTCGCGAAAACGGTCTTCCATGACCCGCAGCAACCCACCAATTCTCCGCTCCTTAACCGGAATCCCAGGAAACAGAAGCAGCCACGCCAGGGCGACAAATCCCACCGCGCCGACCCAGGCCCGAACCTTTCGCAAAGTAATGCCCGTCATGGCCGCACGCTCGACCCACCAGCATGCAGCCCAGATTGCGAAGAGCAGGCCCACAGTGGGCACAATGTAAGGCCAGTCCAGAAAAGTCAGAATGAACAAGACCGTCCCCAGGAGCACAAATCCCATGATCCGTTCGAAGACCTCCATCCACGGACCGGGCTTTGGCAGAAACCGGATGAGCTCCGGGAACAAGCCAACGACCAGATAGGGACTCGCCATGCCAAGCCCCACACTCATAAAAACGAGAAAGACCGTCAGCGGCGGTTGGGTGAAGGCCCACGCCAGCGCCGATCCCATAAAGGGACCGGTACAGGGCGTCGCCAAAAACGTCGTGAACACACCCTTGAAGAATGCCCCCAATACTCCCTCTTTTTCGGCAAGCTCGGCCGCTCGTCCCGAACCAACAAAACCGGGAATCGGAATCGTCCAAATCCCCAGAAACGCGAGCGCCATGGCAAAGACTACCGCCGCCATGATTACGTTAAAGCCCGCCAAACGGAACAGATGGCCCCATCCGAACTGAAGAGTGATCGCCAGCCCGGCGAGGAGGGCAAACACACTCAACAAACCGATGCTGTACCAAACATTCAGCCAGAATGCCTTCCAGCGACTTTCCCCGGCCTGCTGCATGAAGGCAAACAACTTGAGGCCAATAACGGGAAGCACGCATGGCATAACATTGAGCAAAATCCCTCCCAGAAAACCAGCCGCCATCTGCAAAACCAGATACCAGATAGAAGACGACTGATTAAAGAGAGTGATTTTGAGCTGATCGGGATTAAACTCGGGTCCAACGAACTGTTTGAATCGCTCAAGAGAAAACGGCTGCCACGGGAGCAACTGCTCTCCCTCCAAACCGCCCGTCTCTTTTTGGCCCTGTGATCCGGTCGCCTCCCGTGCCTGCTCAAG
>NZ_JACIYL010000501.1 GCF_014359955.1 Thermogutta sp.
GCTGGCACCTGTTGGATTTGGGGCCGCGGATCCTGCGGGTGGAGACCGCTGCGATCGCGCTGGCCGCTTTGTTCGGCATAAGCCGCCAGATCACCCGCTGGGGGTGAAAATTTATCGGACGCGGTGGGGGTGATGCAGGAATTGCCCGAGAACATCGGAGGGACCTGCTTGTCAGGTCCGATGAACACCAATTGATGACCCATTCTTTTCCCCCGGGCACGACGGAGCGTGCCCCTCCGACCTTTCGGAGGGACCTGCTTGTCAGGTCCGATGAACACTAATTGATGACCCATTCTTTTCCCCCGGGTACGACGAGCGTGTCCCTCCGACTTTCGGCAAAACTTTTTTCGACGGAACGTGCTTCGGAACAACCTGCCTGTCAGAGCCGTCTTTCCAACACGCGGCATTAGCAGATTGCTCAACGCATTCTTAAATACACAGGTTTACCGTACGGCCAGGTGGGAATTCTTCTTTACTGCACGGCCAGGCGGGAATTCTTCAAAACATCCGAGGCTCTTCATCAGCCGCTCAGCCGACGTCGGATGGCATCCAGGTCAAACACACATCCCCCCCATGGGCCACCGCTGACCGCCTGGAGGATCGCCCACAGTTGGGTGTCTTCAGGAAGCCGCGGATCAGGCCGGAGCTGCGGATGTGGCGACCGCTGCGCGAGGATTCGGGCAGCTTCCTCCGGAGAATACTCCCGCTTGCCGTCGCCCACCCAATCCACGGAACCTTCCAGACGTTTTGTATCAATTCGGATGCGGATCCGATCGCCATCGCGCACCCTCGCAATGGGCCCGTCGGCCAGTGCTTCCGGCGTGATCCAGCCGATGCACGCCCCCGTGCTGACGCCGGAGAATCGAGCATCGGTGAGCACGGCCACCTCTCGCCCCCAGGGTAAATACCGCAGGGCCGACGTGAGCTGATACGTCTCTTCCATCCCGGACCCGAGCGGCCCCCGCCCGATGAGCACCACCACATCCCCGGGCTGAACCGGCGGACCGAGCTGTCCCTTCACGGCGGCAACGGCATCGGCCTCACTGACAAACACCCGGGCACGCAGAGTGCGATCGTAAACGCCATGCGCGTCGAGAAGTTGTGGATCAATCGCCGTACTCTTGATGATCGAGCCGCCGGGGGCAAGGTTTCCGCGGGGAAAGCACGTGGTGCTTGTGATGCCCGCAGCCTCGGCCTTTTCGGGCGAGAGGATCACATCATCGGGATCGACTCCGGCCTGCTGGCGAAGGATTTCCCGCACCCGCTGCCTCCGTGGTGAGCGTTCCCACCACTGCAAAATGTCACCCCAGGTTTTGCCGGTGATGGTCCGCGCTTCGAGACGGAGCAGGTTCAGACGCCGCAGGTGGAGCATGACCTCGGGGACACCGCCGGCCAGATACACGTACAGAGTGGGAAAATTGCGCGGGCCGTTGGGCAGAACATCGACCAGTCGGGGCACCTGGCGGTTGATGCGTTCCCAATCCTCGATCGTCGGCCGGGGTAGTCCTGCGGAAAAGAGAACCGCGGGCAAATGGAGGATGAGATTGGTCGAGCCGCCGAAGGCCGCATGCACCACCATGGCATTGTGGGCGGAGGCTTCGGTGAGGATATCGCGAGCGGTGAGCTTTTGCTGGGCCATCCGCATGAGGGCCCGGGCCGTTCGTCGCGCAAGATCGCGCCAGATTTCCTGTCCCGACGGCACCAGCGCCGCATGGGGAAGCGTCAGGCCGAGGGCCTCAGCCACGACCTGAGACGTGGCGGCTGTGCCAAGAAATTGACATCCTCCCCCCGGCGATGCACACGAATGGCATGCCACGTCTCTCGCGTACTCCAGGCTGATTTCGCCCTGTGCATATCGGGCGCCAATCGATTGAACCTGGGCCGTGTCCTCGCCGCGTGTGGTGGGCAGCATGACGCCCCCGGGGATGATGGCCGAGGGAAGATGCCCCAGTCCGGCCAGGGCCATCATCATGGCGGGAAGGCCTTTATCGCACGTGGCCACACCCAGAACACCGACGGCATTGGGAATAGAACGAGCCAGGCGGCGGAAAACGATGGCCGCGTCGTTGCGGTAGGGAAGGCTGTCAAACATGCCGGGAGTGCCCTGAGTGCGGCCGTCGCAGGGGTCGGAGCAGTATCCTGCGTAAGGCGTTCCACCACACCGTTTGATTTCTTCAGCAGCCTGGCGCACCGCGTCGTCCAGCTCAAAATGTCCGGTATGGTAGCCCAACGCGATGGGATGGCCATCGGGATCACGCAGCCCACCCAGCGTGCTGAGAATGACAAATCGGGGCCGAACGGTGTCTTCAGGAGCCCAACCCATCCCCACGTCCTGGGACATTCCGAATAGATGTCCGCTGGGGCTGTAGCGGAGAAGGGCATCGTCAAAGGGAAGTTCTCCCTCCGGTCCGGGACCGTGGATGCGGAGCGGTTCCGAAATGTGATCGCCCGAGCAAAGAGGATCTTCGCCACTCACGTCAAACGAACCGAAACGGGATGCTTCCGACATAGAGAGGAAAACCTTTCCATGTGGGTTGGGTTGTGTGCCAAGAACCGTGCTTTTAGAATAAGCCTATCAGGTTTATCGCGTTGGATCACGCTGCGGGACAAATTCTCGAAGGGTGCAGTTGCAAAACTGCAGGTTTTTTGCGGGTGGTCGGGCCGCCATCCGAGTCGGAATCGATCGTCTTCCGAACGGAGGAGCATGATGGTTCAGCCCGACAATTCTTCGCAAGGCCAGCCAACCCCTGAACAAACCCAATCTCCGGCCGGCTGTCTTCTGCGATTGTACTGGATGATTTTCGGCTATCTGCTGGCGGTTCTCTGTGGGGTGTCGATTGTCAACCATCACGGCGATTTTTCTTTTGTGGACGTCATTTACTGGCTGGCACTGGGAGGTGTCCTGCTGGCGCGCTGGGTGGACATCAGCCGTTACCAAGGTACGCGGACAGACGGCCAGCCTGCCACCATGCGGGACTGGAAGGTCCACGCCATTCTGACCGTGGTGGGCGGTGTGATCGGCTGGGTGCTCATCCATTGGGTCCGGCTGAGCGGCTGGTGGTGAACGTCGTCGCCGCTCGGCGGTGCGCGGGAGCATCGATTAGAGAAACATCAAATGGGTCAGGAGAATTCGCAGGCCCACCAGGAGGAGGACGCAGCCGCCTGCGATCTCGGCCCATTGGGAAAAATGGCGTCCCAGCCGGTTTCCTGCCCGAATCCCGATCAGGCTGAGAATCCCCGCGACGAGGCCGATGATCACGGCGGCCAGCCATAT
>NZ_JACIYL010000502.1 GCF_014359955.1 Thermogutta sp.
GGTATCGAGGACGAGTTCCAGGGAAGTGTCCGGCGTCTGAATGCCGGCAAGTTGCGCGATCTGCTGGAGGCGAGTGGCCCACGTCTCGCGCTGTCGGACGAGCGACGACCATCGCTTGTTGACCGATTCCCAGCGCAGGCGAAGCCGGCGATACTGGCGGAGCGTTTCCAACGCAACCCGGGCGGCTGCAGGGCTGTCCGGCGAAGGAAGTCCCTGGCGGGCAAAGACCCCGGCCACGCGACGAGCGGCCTCCTCCGATTGTGCCCGAAGTTGATTGACCTGCCGCTCTTCTTCCTCGATCTGCTGCGTTACATGATCAAGTTGCGACTGCAGCAGCCCCAGGGCTTCGAGTTCGCGGATCTCGTTTTCCAGTGCAGGAAGCTCCCGGGGCAGATAGCCGGGAGCCGCCGCGATCGCTGTTTCCAGGCCAGCGATCTGTTCCACCAGGCGTTCGCGCTCCGCCCGGAGGGCTTCCCATTCCTGAAAAATCGCATCGGCACGAGAGCGGTGGAAACGCTCGCCGTGGAGTTTGACCGCGACTCCCGCACCAACAAGGATGGCGCCAACCAAGACACCGCTCCACCCCAAACTGCTGACCGGAAATATGGCAAGCGTCAGCAGGGACAGCAGAACGAGGGCCAGCCCCAGCACGAAGGGAACCGCCACAAACAGCCAGGTTCGCCCGGGGAGCAGGGCTTCCTTCATGACGGCGAGCCGCTCCGCACGAAGCTCCTTTTGCCGGTTTTCCACGGAGGCGAGCTGTTCTCTGAGCTGCGCCAGCTTGCGAAGCTGGGTGGCCTGGCGGCTGCGTTCTTCAAGGGCCGCTGGAACATTGACCGCCTGGAAGGCCTGGAGCTTCTGGCGCAATTGTTCCTGGAGTCTCTCTTTTGTCGCTCGGTCGGTGGTAAGTTTTTGCTCTTCCACCTGGATCCGCTGGTCGATGCGTTCCCACTGTGTGATGACGCGTCGAACGTCGCCCCATGGAAAATTGGGGGGCGATTCCAGGGTATCCACACCGAGGCGACTGCGGAGATTCGTCAGTTCCTGGTCGAGACGGTCCTGGTCCGCTTGCAGGGCGTTCAGTGTCGTCTGGAGAGTGGTGAGGTCATTTCTGACCGGTCGCAGGGCCTCCAATTCGGTGGCGTGGGTCAACAGAGCCTCATTGATTGTGGTCCCGGCCAAGCGTGTTTTCACCTGGGAATGCTGCTCTTTGAGATGTTCCAACCTCTTTTTAGCAGCACGGAATTTTTTTCGCAGCCGGGCCACGCGCCGGAAAAAAACTTCGGGAACATCGGCCAGGGCCCCCAGCTCGCCAAGTTCTCTCTCAACACGACAGCGTTCCTCCCACAACGGCAGTAATGGCCGAAGCGATTCCCATATTTGGCATTTCTCGCGCCACTGCGCGAGGGTTTCTTCTGCCCTGGCGCACTGCTGCTCCACATTCCTTCGAGCGGTGAGGAGTCGCACAAACTGCGTCCCCACCTCGGGCACCCCTTGCAACTCCCGCTGCAACCGTTCTCTTTCCTCCAGCAAACCCCGGAGAAGCTCGCCCTGCCGGTGTGGGTCCGCCGCTTCCTGCAAGCGTGCGAGGACTCGCCCCAAAACGGCACGGTCGATTCCCAAACTCAGGTCGTAAAGGAGTTCCCCCGTTGCCGTGGCTTCGAGCGTGCGGAGATAGGCGATGTCTTCCAGGTTGACCGCAAAAATTGCGTTGAATGTGGTCTCGTCGAGGGGGCACAGGGAACGGACCACTTCCTCGGCCGGACGGTTCCCGCTGTCGTCAACCACCTCAACGACCTCGCCACCGCTGGGTGTCCACCGGCGGTAGAGCTGGAAGGCGATGTCCTGATGCTCACACACCAGTCGTCCGGCAAGCACCGGTTCATCGGGCGGGGCGAAACCGCTTCGCTGATGAAAACCGAAGAACATCCCCCGCAGAAATTCCAGCAGGGTGGACTTGCCTGTTTCGTTGGGACCGAAAAACACGGCCAGTCCAGCAGGCAACTCCCCACTGGACCAATCACGCCAGATTCCAAACCGCTCGATGTCGATCTGGCGGAGTCTCATTCAGCACGTCCTCCACCACTGCGCGGTGCGGGCTGGTTCTCTTCCAGCAACATCAAGCCATAAAAAAGGGCTTCTCGAACAATTTCCGGCCAACAGGCCTCCAGTCGATCGGACCATCCGCCATATGTTTGAGGCAGTTCCAACTCGCTTTCCGGCAGCCATTGGGAAACAAGCTCAGAGGGATTTGTGCCCTCCAGCGTCAGTCCCTGTCTGAGCAGTTCTCCGCGAAAGCTCTCCTCTTGCAGCCAGCTTTCCGGCCAGGGATCGCTGGGATGCCAGGTTACCTCAATCGGCCAGAAGTAGGGCGGGCTTTGCCCATAACGCATCCGCAGCAGTTCGAGGATCTCTCGATCAAACCCCTTCATCCGCCACGGGAGAAGCACCTGGGGAAGACCCTCCAGGCGGATTCGCACGAGCCAATCGGCGTCCCCCGCTGCCCGGCGGGCTTCGGCCTCCTGAATAATCTGGGACACGAGCTGGGGTTCCGTACTTTCCGCTGCCACGTAAAGAGTGAGCGCGTGCCACCGCAAGGCCGCCAGCGAAACGGATCGCAGAAAAACCTTTCCCGGTCCATGCAGCTGGACAATCGTTATGGTGGGGATGCTTTCTATCTCTGAGGTATGGACAAAGGCCGGGCCTGGGTCGTGCGCTTTGATTCCTGCCCAATCGAACTCCGTGCGGACACGGTGCCCTCCCAAGGCCCAGTAGTCTGTTTCAATATCGCAAACGGGCTGGTCGCCGATGTCGTGTCCGTAAACCAGTCCAATGGTGAAACCTCTTGCAGTCGCAAGGTTTTCGGAAAGCATTTTTCCCGGAGTTGCCCGGGGTGAGATCACGACCTGAAGGGGACCCGCGGCAGTGGTGACTGTGTCCACACAAGCCTCATCACCCCGGAAGAGGTGGACACTGGGCGGAAACGGGAATTCCTCTGGCCACGGGCCACGACGCTCGAGCTGGCCCCATAGCCAAATCAGGGGAACATCGTGCGCAGCGAGTCGCTCGCAAAACTGGAAGAGGGCGAACCAATCGCCGGGGGCCGCGCTGGCCGGATTGAAAATGTCGCCGGCGAAAATGACCGCATGAACTCCTTCGCGGCTGGCCGTCTCCGCCACACGGAGCAGAGTTTTTCGGGGAGCCTCAATCAGTCGCTCCACCAGTCGCGGCGGGAGCTCTGCGACCCCTGCGACGGCCTCGCCCACTGCA
>NZ_JACIYL010000503.1 GCF_014359955.1 Thermogutta sp.
CTCGCGAACTCAATCGGCGCGAGTTCGTTCGCATCACGACGACGGCGGCCACGGCTGCAGCAGCGGGCATAACTGCCACTTCGGGCTCTGCTGCCCCAACCGATCGCGGTGATCCCACCAAAACCCGCAGTTACAACGAGAACATGGAATACCGACGGCTCGGGCGAACGAATCTCTGGCTGTCGGCCATCGGCCTGGGAGGCCACTGGAAAAAAATCCCTTACGAGTACAACACCCCGGAATTCAAAAAGAATCGGCGCGAGGTGATCGCCGCCTGCCTGGATCACGGGATCAACTATGTCGATGCCTGCTGGGATCATGAGGTCATCGCGTATGGCGAGGCGATCAAAGGTCGCCGTGACGAGATTTATTTTGGGTACTCGTTTGGTGCCCACGAAAGCCGATTCCCGGAATGGGGTGGATCGCTTCAAAAAATGAAAGAAGGCTTTGAAATGGGCCTCAAGGCGGGTGGTCTCGACTACGTGGATCTGTGGCGAATCACGATGCACGAACAGACCAGCCGCAGCAACACCGAAAAAGAGATCGAAATCGCCATGGAAGCCCTCGAGTGGGCGAAACGGACGGGCAAGGCCCGATTCACGGGCGTCTCCAGCCATGACCGAAACTGGATCACCGAGGCCGTGGCCAAGTACCCACAGTTGGAGGTGATCGTGACGCCGTACACCGCCGGAAGCAAGCGCGCGCCGAAAGGAAGCATGTTTGAGGCGTTCGAAAAATACGACGTGGGCTTCATCGGAATCAAGCCGTTTGCCAGTGGGGCGGTGTTTAAGTCGCGTGGTATGCCCGATTCTTCGACCAAAGAAGAAGACGACCGCCGGGCCAGGCTGGTCCTTCGCTACGTGCTGAGCTGCCCTCAACTGACAACGGCGATCCCTGGGCTTATCACCGTGGATCAGGTGAAAAACGCCGCCATGGCCATCGTCGAACGCCGCAAAGAAGACCTGCTGGCGTTCGAACAGGCGGAAATCCAGGAGATTGCCGATCACATGTGGAAAAACCTGCCCCACGACTACGCCTGGCTGCGGCAGTGGGAGTGGGTGTGATGACGAAGGATCCGAAGCCACTCACGATCGAGTTCACACGTCGGCTGGACCGTCAATCGGCAAACCGTCTGTGGGGTGTACCTTTCGCCAGACGTGAGGCTACGCGGGGCTTTGGGGTCAACCTCGGGGAATGACCGCCGAAACGTGCCCAGGAGTGCTGTTTCAATCAATGAGGGCGGGACGAGGCGAATTGTGCTTTGATTGAGAGCAACACGCGTCGGGCCAGCGAATGCTCCGGGAGTCAGTCGTATGAGGAACCTGAGGATCATTGTTTGCGCGGCGGCACTGCTCTTCTTGATGGCAGGTGTCTGGGGATTGCGCAAAGGTGTTGGGCGAGAGGCATCTGCTGGAGAAAAGCAGGAGGCTCAGGCGGCTGCCTCGGACACCCCGGGATCACAATCGCCAGCCCATGAGAATGAATCGGCGGGAAAGGATAGCGGTGGTGGTTCCGAGAAGACGAACGCCGGCATACCGCCGGAATCGGCCGGTCCACCAAGCGGCCAGGGGACTCAGATGATCCTGGTGGAAAACCCCCGGTTCAACCGGGATAAGCCGGTTTTGTTCGACAGCGGGCTGGAAACTGACAATTCCTCCTGCATGGTGTGTCATGCGGACTTTGAGGAAGAACCGATTTCCGCCGTTCATCTGACGGCCGGCATCACCTGCATGGGCTGCCATGGGGACTCGCTTGCCCATCGCGGAGACGAGTTCAATGTTGTGAAACCCGACGTCATGTGGGGCCGGGCGGAAATCGAACCGTTTTGCAAACAGTGTCATCCACAACACCGGGACCCGGCCGGGGTGGAGGCCTACCGGCAAAAGAATCTCGGCAAGCGACGGGAAAATGGCCGGTACGTGAGGAGAGACTCTCCCTGCACCGATTGCCACGGAAAACATGCCATCGTCCCGGCCGAGGGGAACTTCCGGTAATCGCTGGGGTGGTCCTGACAGGTCTTCCTAGAGCCAGAAAGTTGCGTGCCCTGGGGATGCTGCCCGCACGGTTGGCCGCCCGTTACTCCAGCCATACCGGGACAGATTGAGCAAACATCATACAACTGCCATTGGACAAGCGATCCGGACAATATTCACGCGAGGAAAATCGAGTTGGGGAGGGCTGATCATGCAACGTCGGGAAATGATCAAGCTGGTGTCGGGCGGATTCCTGGCGATGATGACGCATTCCTTCGCCCGGGCCGAAAAAACACCGCAAAAGAAGAAAGTGCTCTTTTTCACCCGCAACGTCGGTTACTACCACGACATCGTGAAGCGGGAGAACCCCAACGAATTGAGCTTCGCCGAACAGCGGCTTGTTGAAATCGCCGGGGACATGGACGTTGAGGTGGTTTGCACCAAAGACGGCCGGGTGTTTGATCAGGACCTGTCCGAGTACGATGCGTTCGCTTTCTTTTGCAACGGCGATCTGACTCAGCCCAGCGACGCGAACGAGCCTCCCATGAGTGCTGCAGGAAAACAACGGCTTCTAGCGGCTGTTCGTGAGGGGAAAGGGTTTTTCGGGTTTCACTCGACCTGTGGCTGCTGGCGAACACCGGGGGATCTCTATGCAAATGCGCCGCAGGACAAAGTCGATCCGTTCCTGCGGATGGTGGGGGCCGAGTTTCTGGCCCACGGTCCGCAGCAGGAGGCTTCCCTGACGCTCGTCTCCCACCGTCTCCCGCCGATCGCATCGCTAGGGATTGCGGAGGGCGTGGCGTTCTATGACGAGTGGTATTCCATGAAAAACTTCAACCCCGACATGCACGTCATCCTTGTGCAGGAAACGCGGTATCTCGAGGGCGATTGTTACCGCCGTCCGCCCTTCCCGTGCACTTGGGCAAGGCGAGAAGGTGAAGGCCATGTGTTTTTCACCTCCATGGGACACACGGAAGACGTGTGGACGAGCCCCATCTTTGCCACCTTCGTGACGGCGGGATTGAACTGGGTTCTCAAGAATGTCAATGTCGATCTCCCTGCCAATTTCCGCCGCGTGACACCTCAGGCCGATGTCCTGCCGAAACCGCCGAGCAAGAAGTGACCGCTGTGCGTTCGCGCGTCTGCGGCCTGAATCCGGAATCCGCTCGAACAGGCGGTGACGGAGAAACGCTGCGGATAATCCGGTGAAAAAAACAGCCCCGGCAAGCAGGTCCCGCGACGGAAAGTCCGAAGGGGTGCGCCTGTTGGGCACGAAGAAGGTGAGTGGAATACGC
>NZ_JACIYL010000504.1 GCF_014359955.1 Thermogutta sp.
GGTTGGGATGCCGTGCTTTTTCCCATGCTTCTGGTGGGATGTGATGGCGGCACGAACGCAACGAGCGGTGTGGTGCCGGAAATCACGCGAGCGATCTACGAGGCTGTCCGCCAGGGACGCATTGCGGAGGCAAGGCGCTGGCAGTATCGGCTGCTGCGGTACAATGACTGTCTTTTTGGAGCGAGTGATTTCCCTGAGGGTTTTCGGGTAGGTGTCGCGTGCCGTGGGTTCCGGATGGGAACGGGCCGGCAGCCCCTTTCGGATTTCCATCGGGAAAGGCTCGATCAATTACGGTTGGAGCTTGCTCAATTACTGGCGGAAGACGGACTGGAGGGTGAGAGCTCGCCCGACACCACCCATTCAAAAGAGGAACGCACCGCGTCCAAATCGGTGCCGCCCGATTTATCCCTTCTGACCGTCGGGAATGGATCACCCAGTCAAGTGGAAGTTGAACGGCTCGTCCAGGAGGTCGTGGCTGTCCTGACGCAAAAGGCAACATGGCCCGGCCAGTGAGGGAGGGATACAATTCCGCTATCCCCATGGGAAAATAGAAGGATCATTTCCATCGGGGGCAACCCCGCCCGTGGTTTTTGTGTCGGTGACGACGGTCAATCAGCGACAACGCGCAAGCGGGTCCGGGTAAGAGCAATGGGATAGAGCCCGGACCGGTGGACCCGGGTACCCATTGGACGTGTCTTCGAGCGGGTGCGTTGTCGCCGGACGCAGCCGGAAAAGGAGTCAGCCTTGGCAGCCGAAAACTTACTGGAAGTTCATTGGTGGCATTGGGCAGCCTTCCTCGGAGGCATCGCAGTTCTCCTGTTTCTGGACCTCGTCGTCTTTCACCGCCATGACCATGCGCCAAGTTTGCGCGAATCTTTTTTGTGGTCAGTTTTTTGGATTGGGCTGGCCCTCGTGTTCAATGCGTTCGTCTGGTGGTGGGGGTGGCACCTACATGGCAGTTCCGAGGCGGGCGTCAAATTCCTGACCGGGTTCGTCGTGGAAAAATCACTTTCGGTGGACAATTTGTTTGTCTTCGCGGTGATCTTCCGCTATTTCGGCGTATCCATCAAATACCAGCACCGGATACTTTTCTGGGGGATCCTCGGCGCGATCATTATGCGGGGAATTTTCGTAGCTGCTGGGGTCAGCCTCATTCAAATGTTTGAGTGGGTCCTATTGGTTTTCGGTGCGTTTCTGATTTACACCGGAATTCACCTGGCGTTCTCCAAAAAGGAAAACGTGCATCCCGAGAAAAACGTCGTGCTTCGCTTCGCCCAAAGGTGGTTTCGCATCAGTCCCGAACCCATTTTTGATCACTTTTTCGTTCGGCGAGGCGGCCTCGTCCATGCCACGCCGGGGTTCCTGGTTCTCCTCGTGGTGGAAAGTACCGACGTGCTCTTTGCGGTGGACAGTGTCCCCGCGGTCATCGGCATCACGCGTGACCCGTTCATTGTCTATTCCTCCAACATCTGGGCAATTCTTGGGTTGCGGGCATTGTACTTTCTCCTCGTCGGCGTGCTGGACCGTTTCGAGTACCTGCATTATGGTCTCGCAGCCGTGTTGTCCTTCATTGGCTTGAAAATGGTGGGTGAGTACGTGGGGCACCACTACTTCAATCTTCACGGGCGTCTCATTGATCCGTGGGTCTCGTTGGCCATCGTGGGGGGGATTTTGGGTATTTCCCTGCTGCCGACCTTTTTTGTGAAAGGGAAGTCCGCACCGGGCAAATCGGACGAAATCCCGCCGTTGGAGAAATCTCCGCCACCCGCTGAAGCCGTGCGGGACGAGCGTTGACCATACCCCGAAGCTCAGCCGGGAAATACAGGTCCCCGGGCTGCTAAAATTTGTATGATGTTTGTGATTGTCAAAAACGGCTCGCCAATGTTCGATACCAGAATGGGCACTGAATGCGTCGATTGTCGAGCCCGATGCGCGGCGGTTCCATGGACAGTCATCGTATCTACCTGAGGCAGCCCTGGATGGTGTTTGAGTCGAGCGAGGGAAAAGTCCTGCAGCGGCGTTTTCACACCCCCTCGGGGTTGACCCAGACAAGCCGTGTGTGGCTTATCCTGGAGGCAGTGCCGACTCCCGCAAATGTCCAGTTGAACGGAAAGACGATCAGTTTTGAAGAAAGCCGGTCGAACTGTGGCGAGCAATCGGTATATCGGGCAGAAATTACCGATCTGTTAAGCACAACAAGCAATCTGGTGACTATCCGGCTGCTTTCCCGACCACAAACGAACCCGTCGGCGGTTGTTCAAAAAGGATCCGAAGAGTTGCCCGGCGTCGGTGGAAAGGTTTACCTTGAAATATGGGAGGCCTAGGTCGCCCGGCTTGAAATGGGCAATCCGCACGCACGAAAGGCGCTTTGGCTTTTAAAAAGAACACGGTGAGCGGATGTGCATGATGAACGGCTGGAACGCACGTCTCGGCTATCGATTGGCTTTTCTATCCTCGATCCTCGTGATGTTGTGTGCATCAGCAGGTCGAGGGGAATCTCCAGGATCGCCGGGGGCCGACGAGGGAATGGCGCTGGTCACGGCCATGGAATCGGCGATTGTCAACGCCGTGGAGAAGGCGGAAAAATCTGTCGTGGCGATTGCGCGGGTGCGTGTGTCGCGGCCTGGTGAAGTGTTCAATCTTGAACCAAAACTCGATATTTTCGGTCGGCTTCTGACCCCAGCCCCCCAACTCCAACCTGGTGACCCGGACTTCGTTGCCGCCGATTATGCGGCTGGTGTCGTGGTGGACTCCGATGGGTTGATTCTCACGCTGGCCCAGGTCCTCGCTGATGACAGCGAGTATTACGTGACTCTGAGCGATCATCGGGTCTTCCGGGCGGCGGTCAAGGCGGCAGACCCGCGAAGCGATCTGGCCGTCCTGACAATCCCCGCCCATGACCTGCCCCCCATACCGCTTGGTGATGCTGGCAAGCTTCGCAAGGGGCAAATTGTCATCGCGTTGGGCAATCCTTACGCCATCGCTCGTGATGGTCAGGTGTGCGCGAGCTGGGGAATCGTGTCAAATCTCGGGCGGAAGGCGCCCGCCGTTCCCTCGGATCAGGAACCGACTGGGAAACCGACGCTTCATCATTTTGGTACGCTCATTCAGACGGATGCCCGGCTGAGCTTCTCCACAAATGGCGGGGCCCTCATCAATTTGAGAGGAGAAATGGTGGGGCTCCTGACGGCACTGCCGGCGGTGGCCGGTTTTGAAACAGCGGCCGGATACGCCTATCCGGTGGATGAGACATTTCGCCGGGTGCTC
>NZ_JACIYL010000505.1 GCF_014359955.1 Thermogutta sp.
TATCGCCTGTTGACATTCATCCCCCGACCGGATTCCCGCATCGGTTTCCCTCCGCCGATCAAGGTTGTGCATCCGGTTCCGCGGCGGGTGGAGCGCCTTGTTGATCTTTGGCAGAATGTGCAGCCGCAGATCGCGCAACTAGCAGAAATGGGGGCTCTTCGGCTTGGCGGGGAGACTGGAAATGCAGAATCAACCGACGAATCTGCTCGGGACGGCAAAGAGTCTCAGCAGTTTGTGGAAGAAGTGGCGGAAGAATTTGCCGCGCTGGGTAAATCGATCGACACAATTTCCGTGAGTGAGCTTGATCGTCGCGTGGCGAAGCTCCAGCCAAAAGTGCGGCGAATCGCCATGGAGGTGGAATCTCTGCGACATCGGGCGTTTCAAGTCGATGTCCGCAGCGACGCCGACGCCCAGCGGCTGGATTCGCTGCGCAGTCAGTTGCGGTTGCTGGCGAGTCGCGTGCATGACCTGGCCCAGGAACTGGAAGCCCTGGAGCCTATGATTTACGACACGGGAAGCGTACCGAATGTGCTTCCGGCCATGATTCCAGCATGCCTCTCCACCGAGACTCAAACGGGGGAACCGGTGTCGCCCTGGTTGAGCCTGTGGGCAGTACTCTATGGATCGCCTGACGTGCTTCGCGGATACGACATGGGTAAAGTGAATCACGCCCGCCAGTGGTTCGAAAAAGCGGCAGCCGCGTACCGATCCCATGATCCGGCACAAGCAGACAACGTTTCGCAGAGTCTGGCGCAGTTTGCTGGAATTCTGGGAGATTTGGGACGCTCAGTCGAGTCGGAACGCCGAAAACTCCCTGTGGATGAAGCCCATCGCGATTTGCTGGCGCAAACGGCGTATCCGCCTCCCGGTTACACAGACTTTGAGGTCTTTTACAACGCCTTTGACCCGTTTCGTTGGGCGTGGATTGCGAATCTTTGTGCCTTCGGCATTCTGCTGCTCGGTGTTGGCCGGGTGCGCCGAGTCGGTCTATTTGTGGGACTGGGCGTGCTGGTGCTGGCGCAGATAATCACGGCTGTGGGGTTTGGAATGCGCGTGGCCATTTCCGGCTGGGCACCGGTGACGAACATGTTCGAATCGATTGTCTTTGTGTCGTTCGTGATCGGGGTTTTGGGGATCTGGTTCGTGGTTCAACCCATTTTGGGGGAAGCCGTGCGCCGAGCGTGGAGTTTTGTGTCCCTTTCCTTCGAACCTCTCGCCCGCATCACGCCCGACGAGAAACTTGGTTCCGGGGCTACCGCTAAAGCGATTAAAGCGGCGATTCTCGCGGGACGGCTGGTCCTCGGCGGGGCGCTCTTTTACTATCTGGCGGTTGTCCCGTACGACGTGGGTAAGAGCCGCGCCGTGTTCGACCTGGTTCCCGAGATCACGCGATCCCTGGGTACACCATCCCTTACATCGGTGATCATGAATGTTTTGGGGTGGTTGGTCGGGATTTGTATTCTTCTGTGTATCGTGTGGTTGGTGCCACGGTTCGTTGCGGCTGTCGCCGTCGCGGCAGTCTCCACAATTCCCGCGGCCTTGCGAGGGCCCGAATTACGTGGAAGGATCGATCACGCGGTCCAGCGGTCGCCTTTCGCGTTGGCGGCGGCCGGTCTGGCGTTTCTCACTGCCGTCATCGCGTACTTTTCACCGGTTTGGGACAAGGGCATCGAAGCCCTCCAGCCCGTGCTGCGGGATCGGCTTTGGTTGTTTGCCCACGTGCTGACGGTCACGGCGGGGTATGGCGCCGGACTGCTTGCCTGGGGACTCGGCAACATCGCCCTGGGTTACTACCTCTTTGGACGTTACCGGCACCTTGAGCCAGGAGAACGTCGCCTGAAAGGAGAACGGCATCGGGCACAGGGAGGAACGACCACCACGGCCGCATTTGTCGAAGCGCCCGAGCCATGCTACACCCTCGCTCAGTACATCTACAAATGTGTGCAGGTGGCGGTCATTCTGCTGACTGCCGGTACAATCCTGGGAGGAGTGTGGGCAGATCGCGCCTGGGGCCGATTCTGGGGCTGGGACCCGAAAGAAGTGTGGGCCCTCATTTCCATTCTGGTTTACATGGCGCTGCTGCACGGTCGCTACGCAGGTTGGGTGAATACCTTCGGAATGGCCGCTGGCTCCGTGTTCGGTATGATCTCGGTGGTTTGGGCCTGGTACGGCACGAATTTCCTCATGCCGGCAGGACTCCACGCCTACGCGGGTGAAGGGAGCGGTGGCGGTCTCTATGTGGTGGCGGCCTTTACCGCAAACCTGCTCTTTGTGGGTTTGGCCTGGGCAAGGTACCGCCGAGAAACCCATCATGAAGAAGTGGTACCGCGGCCGAGAGACGCCTCCGCCGGCGAACAGCAGCGCAGGCCGCACGAGGTTGGGGCCGTTTCCTAAAGCTGACACGTGTGATGCAGTTGCGGAAGGAACCCGCGGGGGCCGAACAGCCTGCCGGCCAGCGATAAATTCCGGACCGTCGGCGGTCGTTTCTGGGGGCCGTTTATCGCTGCCAAGATGCCCCGGGCTCTCCCGACCCGCTCATGCCCTGTTGCAAAATCCAATCCCACGGAATTCGGGCACCCAGCGCGTCACTATTGAGGGCCAGAACTGGAAGACCCTGCCACCGAGCCACGATCCAGGAGCTGTCACGCTTGGCGGCGGGTAGAAGTTGAATGCCCTCGGCGTCCCAAACCACTCGAAGCTGAAAAGAATCGAACGGAATGACGCCGGCCGATGGGCTGTCGCCTTCATCCTCCCCGAATTGTTGCCCTTCATCGATGCTGGGAAAGAATACCGCTCGTGGGCGTCCTGCATCACGAGCTTGGTACGCCTCGTCGGGTGCGGCAGGGATCTCATACTCGGCGAAGCGAACGCCGCTGAAGCAGGAAGAATTTTCAGCAAAAATCTCCGGGATTGAGAACCACTGTTTGAGAATCCGCCATGTTGTGATTGTCTGGCCGATTCTCAGCACTCCCGTCCCAAGGTGGATGAGGCAATCACCGGAAATCAACCTGTCGTTGATCGCGTCGAGGTGAAGGATTTCCATTTTGCCCGTCTTGTGAGGGATGTCCCCCAGGATGCCGACAAGACCTGGGGACGTCTCGCGCCAGGTGACTTGACCAGTGACGCTCACATGCCATTGAGTTCTGCCCGGGGTTGTCACGGTACCGGCGCTTGCAATGGTTCCCGAGAAGCTCGATTTGTTTGGGGGAAACATCTGACCGACAGCGAGTGTTACGGTTGGGCCCTGAAAACCGCCCGAGTACCGAT
>NZ_JACIYL010000506.1 GCF_014359955.1 Thermogutta sp.
GAGTTCGGCGAACTGGGGATATCGCGCGAGCAGGTTTTGCCGCTCCTGGCGTGCCTGGTTATCGAGGAGGACTTCCGGCGCCTCGAGAAGCCGCCGCAAGGCGTCCAGCCGTCCTCCCAGCGGCAGAGCGGCAATCACCGCAGCCTTTTTTGTCGCTGTCAGTCACTATCGCAGAAAGGCACCCCAGGATGCGTTCAAAACACCCCTCCCAGCGTGTCCCGAACATTGGCCTCCTCGAGAACGAGAGGCCTGGGAGAAGGTGGAGCAACTGGCGCTGCGAGCCGAGGCTGGTGAACTTTCCGTCAATAGTGTCAACGATATTCAGGATCTTCTCCTTCAACTCATGCATACCGTGGCACGCCACTTTTACCCCGACAGGGAGGAAGCTTATCTCCAGGTGCCAGTGACGGACGTTCTCAAAATAATCGAAGAAGTGACCCGCGAACTCCGCGAGACCATCCAAAAAAATATCCCTGTTTCCCATATTCTTACCATCAACGACTGGATAAAACTTCGCACATACTGGGAGTCCTGGCAATCCTTATACATCATTTACCGCATTGTCACCGCGGCTGCCTCGCCGATCAACGCACTGTGGCGGGAGTTCCAGCGCTACGTCACCAATCAGAGCGTTCAGCAGACAATGGACCAAATGAAGTGCGAAGCGCTGGCCTTTATTATCCGCCGGGTTGGATTTTATCTTATTGAGCTTTACTCAGGCCGGGTTGTCCTCGATGAAGAACATTTCGAGAAGCACCGAACAACCAGCGTCCAGGAAGAGTGGAAAGCGGCGCAGGGTTCGACAGGCGACGAAACCGTTCCTGCCGAACTGATTCGGATCGTTATTGTGGGTCAGCTCAAGGCGGGAAAATCGAGTCTGGTCAATGCCCTTTGTGGTGCCTGGCGGGCACATGTGGATGTTCTCCCGGCCACCAATCAAATTTGCCATTACCGTCTCATCCCCGAGGATGCCAACTCCGGGGACAAGAACAAAAGTCAATTGCCCGGAGGCCTCATTCTCGTCGATACCCCCGGTTACCAGTCGGAGCAGGAGATCGAGAAATCGCGATCCCTGTGGAATGAGCTGGAGCGAGCGGATATGGTGGTGATCGTT
Organism: Thermogutta sp.; assembly: GCF_014359955.1. GTDB lineage: Bacteria > Planctomycetota > Planctomycetia > Pirellulales > Thermoguttaceae > Thermogutta. Next base: position 1,115 of record NZ_JACIYL010000506.1, read on the forward strand.
TGTTCGGCCCGGATTCCTGCCCGCAGGCCGGACCGCATCTTTGTCCAGCGATTTCGGCAATTCTTTCGTGAACGGCCGTTCCTCTGTCAACCGCCGCTTATTGCGGTGTGCTCATTCATCGACGAACTCCGTCCGCGTCACGAGTGGAATCCCCCCTACAATTGGCAGGAACAGAAAACCGGCGGTAAACTGTCGAAAAAGGAGGAGGCGATTCGCGACTTTGTGGAGTGCGTCCGGCGCGACCTTGAGCTGACTTCCAGCGAGCCCGCCATTCCCGTGTGCACACATCCCGACCGCCTGTACAACGTGAAGGAAGGGGTCCTCACAGCCATTCGCGAACGCTGGCCGGAGGCCCAGGGTGTCCAGCGCAATCGGCTTCTGCGCCAGCACCGCGGACCCGAAAAATGGCGACTGCTTAGGGAACAGGCCAAACACATTCTCCCGCATGTCTCACGGGTTGGCGTGCGATGGCTGACGGGACAACTGATCGGGAAACTCGGCAAGCAAGGCCGAAAATTCTTCCAGCGGTGAAAAGTCCGGGGCGCTCTGTGCCGGTCGCTGCCGGGTGCAAGAATCGGTGCGACGTCGGCCGTTGATATGGTCAAAAAGATAACCGCCGCAAGTCTTTCGACTGGCGGCGGTGGCTTCGGATCAATACGGCGGACAGGCGGAAACTATTTCTTTGAACTTTCTTCCGCAGGTTGTTGCTCTTCTTGTTTCTGCTCTTTTTCAGACCGGGATTTCTCTTCCTTCTTTTCCTGGTCGGCAGGCGGGGTGATCGGCTCAGGCGGCTCCTGGAGGAGTTCCCGCATCGGCTTACCGGACTTGTAGGTTTCCAGCTCTTTCATGAGAGCCTCTTTCTCCTCGCCTTCACCGAGTTCCACGGCTTTCTTCGACCATTCGATGGCCGTTTTCAGATCTCCCAGTTCGGCATAGGCGGCCGCCAGCGTGCTGAGGATATGGGCTTCCTTGTACTGCGTGAGTTCGCAAGCTTTCTTTGCCAGTTCCAAAGCCCGCTTGCCGTCCCGCAGTTTATCATCCGGTGAAGTGGCCAGCACCCAGGCCAGATTGTTGAGAACACCACTGTCGTTGGGGTCCACTTCGAGGGCCTTTTCGTAGTCCTTGATCGCTTCCGCATGCCGTCCCATGCTGAGCAGGGCATCGGCACGCCCACGGAGGGCCGCCACGTTCTTGGGATCGACCTCCAGGACCTTGGTGAACTGCTCAATCGCTTTTCCGTAAAACTTCTGAGCCGAGTACAGCAGTCCCAGTTGAAGGGCGAGGGTCACCTCGTCTTCCCCGCTCTGCGCCTTTCGCACCTGCTCAAGATCTGCGATGGCTTCGCTGAACTTACCACTACCGGCCAGAATCGCCGCCCGCAGGCGTAAAAGAGCCGGATTTCCCGGACGCAACTTGATGGCTTCATTGATATCTTTCAGGGCTTCATCCGTTTTTTTCAGTTCCTGGTACACAGCCGCCCGAATCATAAGAACAGCGGGGTTTTTCGGGTCAAGTTTGGCCGCCCGGTTTAAAAGCTCGAGTGCCTTTTCATATTCCTTCTGGACGGCGAGGACCCGGGCCCGATTGAAAAGGGCTTCCCCCGTGTTAGGGCTGAGCTTTTCAATTTGATCGCACACCTGAAGGGCTTCGTCGTACCGTTTCAGCTCGATCAGGGTGTCGATTTTGGCCTCCAGTGTGGGCAGCGAATCCGGCTCCTTCTCCAGCGCTTTGTTGAGGTCCGCCAGGGCCTCTTCCGGTTTATTCGCCTTGAGGTAGCTTTGCGCTCGTAAACGGAGGGGTTCGGGGTCATCGGGCAAAAGCTCGATGGCCTTGGTCAGGTCGGCGATGGACTCCTCTTTGCCCTGCGTGAGCTGTCCGCGGAGCATGTACGCGTCGGCGAGCAAGCGCGGATTGTTCGTCCCCAGTTGAATGGCGCGTCCACACGCCTCGATGGCCTTCTTCTCGTCTCCCCCGGGGAGAGCCTGGAGCCTGGCCACGGTAAACCAGGCCTCGGCCTGCGTTGGATCAACCGCCAGGCCTTTCTCCAGGTCTTCCAGGGCCAGTACCCGAAACGCCGGCCAGTTACGATCAATGGGAATGCCCCCCAGGATGACCTGGGCAATCATCATTCCTCGCTGGATCCGCGTGGCCG
>NZ_JACIYL010000507.1 GCF_014359955.1 Thermogutta sp.
CCATCCGAGGTCCATCTTCCACCGACTTTCCGTGTACGTCGTCAGGTTGTACACGTCGTTGGGATGGCTGTTCCAGCTTTCCTCCCGTCCCAGCCGGACCTTGCTGAGCAAGATGGGTCGCCTTCCTTTGGCAAGGAAAAGCAGCGCGAAGGAGGTGGCCAGAAGGGGATCGCTCTCCATGTTGGGCCCCACCCAGTAATCGGTGGGAACGCCTCCAGCAGCCACGGTGGCTTTCAGCTCCAGGAGAAAGGCAGAACCTTCTCGATACCAGTCGTGCTGGCCGATGAACCGCAACGCGCTGAGCCGTCCCACTCGCTCCAGCCCGTAGAGGTAGTAAAAGATCCAGATATTTCCGCCCTGAGGATTCTGGCGAACTGTGAAGTGCCGCGCCAGCCAGTTCAAGCCGCGCTGAATGCGATCGATTCCTCCAGGAGCCGGTTGACAGCAGTTGATGCGGTTCTGGTCGTCCACTTTAGCAGCCGGTTGACGGACGACATCATAAATGATGATGAGCGACGTGATGCCCGCGCAGGTCATGCTGCCGGTGCCGGGCTGCCCCTGACGGTAACCCCAGGAGCCATCAGCATTCTGGCCACTTTCCCAGTATTGTTGTGCCGCGGTCCACACGGCGTCGGGTATGCGAGCGCCGGCCCTTTCGGCCTCGTACAGCGCCAGCACCGCAAATTGACTGTTGGAATTGTCGGCGTTGGAGCCGGGATAGGACCATCCGCCGCGATCTGCTCCTCCTGCAATCTGGGTCTTTGCCAGCCATTGCACGTTTTCCTGAATTTGCGGCAGATAGCGGCTGGGGTCAGCCCGACAGTAAACCATCGTTTGCAGCGCGATGGGATACGTCTTGTTGATCTCGTCGGGCGAGTGATCCAGGAGGTATCGGAGCGCCCTCGCTACGGCCGGATCGTCGGGGGGAACACCCGCACTGAGAAGGGCCAGGGTACACAGGGACGTCATTCCGCACGGCATATTGACAGGGTCAGGCCAGGACCCATCGGCTTGCTGAGAACGCTTGAGATACTCGATCGCGCGGTTGATCGATTCCTCCAAGGCTGCCGCCAGCTTCTCACCGGGGACCTGGGCTTCAGCAGATGCGCCGAACACTCCCAGCAGCAAACAAGCCAGGACGCAGGCGATTGTCTTGAAGATTCTCGCGCCGAGGATGTGCGGATGCGCGGTCAAACGAAGCGGCCGAGAGGAGCGGGCCGATTCCCACGTTTGCCAGGTGCCACCCATCATCCGTCTTTGCCCTCATGGTCATAACCGTGCGGCAAACCGCCCTGCTTGCGGGCAGGGGCACGGCATGTTTTTGGTCCTGTGGAAAATAGGGAAAGTTTGACGTTGCATGCTACGAGTTGTCTCATGGCCCAACTCTGATGGGGCCCCGTTGCGTCATATAATCAAAAGGAGACGTCCTGTATTTCTCGCTGACCCGAAATCCGGCTCGTTTTAAGCGTATTGGATAACCACCGTTTCCATGGAGATGGATGCCCATTCATCTTCACGATCAATTTTCATGATAGCAGTCCACTGCGGTGTCGGATACCTGCGCGGTTGGGAGTGACCCGTCGGTGGGGCCAGACGAAAGCAGGACGGGAGTTTGGGAAAGCGAAACGGGACCGACTTGCTTCCGCGGCTGGGAAACCGCGCGGGGATCCGGCGGAGTTTGCCGAGCCGTGCAAGATCGCGCCACCTGGATGAAAAGTTGAGGCAGGTAACAGCTCTTTCGGAGGAAACTTTTTCGCGTCGATGAGGTGATCCGTTGGCTACAGGAAAACCGCGCACCTTGGGAGATGTGCTTCAGGAGTTCAGCTCCTACCGTCGCTTGATGGTGGAGGAACTCCAGAAAGTGATCGTGGGGCAGACGGAGGTCATTGAGCAGCTTTTGGCCGCCGTCTTCACCCGGGGGCACTGTCTTCTTGTCGGTGTGCCGGGGCTGGCGAAGACGCTCATGGTCAACACCCTGGCACGCATCCTGGATGTTCAATTCAAACGGATTCAATTCACCCCCGACCTGATGCCCTCCGACATCACGGGGACGAATGTTCTGGAAGAGGACGAACACGGAAAACGTTATTTTCGGTTTGTGGAGGGGCCCATTTTCACCAATATTTTGCTGGCGGACGAAATCAACCGAACCCCTCCGAAGACGCAGGCCGCGCTGCTCCAGGCGATGCAGGAACGGGAAGTGACGGTGGGGCAGCAGACCTATCCGCTTCCCGAACCGTTCCTGACGATTGCCACGCAGAACCCCATCGAGCAGGAGGGAACTTATCCACTTCCCGAGGCCCAGCTTGACCGTTTCATGTTCAACATCAAGGTGGATTACCCGTCCCTGGAGGAAGAGGAACGCATCCTCGCCATGACGACACGGAACGAGAAAGTCGAAGTACGCAAGATACTTTCCGGGAAGGCCATTTTGAATTTACAGCGACTGGTCAATTCGGTGGCGGTCAGCCCGTACATAGTCCAGTATGTGACGCGACTGGTTCGCGCCACCCGCCCGCGAGACCCCTCGGCACCACAGTTTGTCCGCGATTTCATCGATTGGGGGGCTGGACCCCGTGCCGGGCAGTTCCTGATTCAGGGCGGAAAGGCACTGGCGGCGATGGACGGGCGGTTCGCCGTTTCCATCGAAGACGTGCGAAAACTCGCCATTCCTGTTTTACGTCATCGGATCAGTGTCAATTTCCAGGCGCAGGCGGAGGGACTCACCACCGATGACATTATCGAGCGGCTGGTAAAAGAAGTGCCCGCCCCGGCAATTCCGAAATTTGAGCAGCCCGCGCCGCAGGTCAGCCCGGATGTGCTGCGGCCGCTTTCATGATATTGCCAGCGGTCGGGGGTGCGGAGCCGCTGTTTGACCTGCGGAAGAGTTAAACCGCGAAAGAGGCGAAACGCTTCAAGCGAATCATGACGAATATTCAAAAGTATCTGAAACCCGAAGTCGCTCGCCAGATTAAACGGCTCGACCTCCGCGCTCAGTTCATTGTCAAGGGGTTTTTGCACGGTTTGCACGCCAGCCCTTTCCACGGCTTTTCGGTGGAGTTCAGTGAGCACCGGCGTTATGTGCCCGGCGACGATCCCATGGACATCGACTGGCTGGTCTATGCCAAGACCGACCGGTACTACGTGAAAAAGTTCGAGGCGGAAACAAACATCACCGGCTATCTTGTGGTGGATGCCAGTCGATCGATGGGCTACACGTACCGGCAGGAAATGACCAAGTTCGATTACGCCATTTGTCTGGCC
>NZ_JACIYL010000508.1 GCF_014359955.1 Thermogutta sp.
GTGCCAATCCCGATCATCAAGCTGGATTCGCCTATCAAAACGCGGCAGTCCCTGGAGTTCCTCCCAATGACTTTTCTCACGGGCGTTCGCCTCCAGTAATGTCTCCCTTTTGTGGGGTGAGGAAACATCTTCCAGAACAATCGAGACGTTCTCCGTCAAGGCCCAGTCGGCCAGGGGCTGAAGCAGCTTTTCCACATCCACCACCGCAACAAGCACCCCCTGACACTGCACCATTCGATCCGTGGCCTGGACGGGCACCGGTGTCCCGTGGAATACCGGCGTTGCAAACACCAGCCACCGGTGGGCAAGCCACTCTGGAGGGGTTCTCTGGGAGGCCACATTTTCTTCGGATGCCTGCGGCGACCCCCCCGCCTGCCCCACGTCTCTTTCTTGCCACTGCGCGGGATCAAGAACGGGGATCTTGGGGATCAAAAACGTCCGATAAGGTTGCGCAGTGCACCCTTCGTCGAGCACCGGTTGCCAACGCGGCAAGCAAGACAGATCCAATCCCACAAGCCGGTCCAGTAAAGGACTGGGCTCGATGTAAAGGATGGGAAAATAGACTGGTCGGCTGCTGAGGGGACGGTGTTCACCGCTGGGCGTCGCTTCCCACAGGTTCAGTTGCAGGACGCCGTGGTTTTCTGCCAAATCCAAGAACGCGAGGAGCTCATCGCTGTGCACCCGGGGAGCCCAGAGGACGAAATCCACGGCCGGGAACTGTTCAAATTGCGGCTGGCAGAATTCACGAAATTCCTCTCTATGCACATCTTCCGAGGACGCAAAGAAAGCGGCGAGGAACCGTACGAATTCCTCCGCCCGCCGAAAATTGAATTCCAGGTCCCGCACCTGGGCGGAGAGCTGACCGGCAAACTGTCCACCGATCCGGCCAACTTCCCGCTGCACCGTGATCCGCCAGACATAAACGGTGACTGCCAGGCCGAGCACAAAGACAGCCCCCGTGACCAGCCACAGGGTGAGCCTGAACCGCCGACGGCCTTGCCGCGGGAAGGTGCCGTCCGCCATCCTGTCATCTGCAAAAGACATAAGACAAGCCTGAAGCCCGGCTAACGGGTTATTCCTCGTCCTTCGTCCCGCCCGACTCCGCGCCGCACTGAAACGGGCCTCTCGGCCAGACCTCCCGAAAATCCCCCGTTACCTTCCCGACATCCGGGAAAGTCCCCTGCCGACAACAAAAGAAGAATCGGGATCAACGGAAAAGTCTGCCACGAGAACCTCTCCATCCAACATTCTAACAGAAAAAGAATCGGAAGAAATAATCTGCGTATTTTCAGGAAACGGTTTCGGCGATAGAGTTTGAAAAAAAGAGCCGTCACATCGGCCGGTTGAACGAGACGGAGCCGTGACCTGAAGAGGCGAACTCATTCGCCCCAGCGGGAGACATTCCCCGCACCAGCAGCATGTCTGCAGGGCCATTACCATTGCCATCCGTATATCGGGAAGTTGGACACCTTCGCAAACTCATCTCCGGCACCATGCGTGCCGACCGCTTTCGGTTTGCGCAGCGGTTGCGGCTGATCAGCCAACGGGCAAACCGGGGCGAAAGAGTCGCCCCTGAACTCGAACGCCTGAAAAGCGAAATCGCTGCCTCGGTCGAACTCTGCCGTCAACGCCGGGAAGCCAAACCGCAGGTGGAAATCCTCCCCCATTTACCAATCGCCGCTCAATGCGACGCAATCGCTGCGGCTCTTCTGGAAAATCCCGTGGTCATTGTGTGCGGGGAGACCGGCTCGGGCAAATCGACGCAGCTTCCCAAATTGTGTCTGAAAATGGGACGGGGCATCGAGGCGATGATCGGCCATACCCAGCCCCGACGCATCGCCGCCCGCTCCATTGCTACCCGCATCGCCCAGGAGATGGGTGTGACGCTCGGTCGCGAGGTCGGTTACAAAGTGAGGTTTTCCGACGTCACTTCCCCGGAAACCTACATCAAGCTTATGACCGACGGTATCCTCCTCGCGGAAACCCAATCCGATCGATTCCTCGAACATTACGACACCATTATCATCGACGAAGCCCATGAGCGGTCACTCAATATCGATTTTCTCCTCGGGTATTTGCGGCGTCTGTTGCAGAAGCGGCGGGACCTGAAAGTCATCATCACCTCCGCGACCCTGGATGCCGCCCGATTCGCCGAGCATTTCGTCTGGCGTGGCCGCCCTGCACCGGTGATCGAAGTCCCCGGCCGATCCTATCCCGTGGAAGTCCGCTACCGCCCCCCTGTCCCGGACGAAGCCACCGGTGAGGCCGACTGGCAATCGGCGATCCTCGCCGCAATGGAGGAAATCTTTGAGGAAGGTCCCGGGGACGTGCTCATCTTCATGCCCACGGAACGGCATATTCACGAGACAACTCAGCTCCTGCGGCGTCAGGCGACGGCTGATCCGCGTTTTCGCGAGCTGGAAATCCTGCCCCTTTATGCCCGGCTTTCCGCCGCCGAACAGCAGCGGATCTTCCAGCCGCATTCGCACCGCCGGATAGTGGTGGCCACCAATGTCGCCGAATCGTCGCTCACCGTCCCCGGCATTCGCTACGTCATCGACCCGGGAGTCGCCCGACTGAGTCGGTACTCTCCCCGCACCAAGACCCAACGGCTGCCGATCGAACCGATCTCACAGGCCTCCGCGGAGCAGCGGAAGGGTCGCTGCGGCCGGGAAGGGCCCGGCATCTGCATTCGACTTTTCAGCGAAGAAGACCTCCTCCAGCGCGATCGCTACACTCCACCCGAGATTGTCCGCACCAATCTGGCCTCGGTGATTCTTCAGCTTATGGCGCTCAATCTGGGCCGGGTGGAAACATTTCCTTTCCTTGATCCTCCCCGGGCCGACGCAATCCGGGATGGCTACAAGACCCTCTTTGAAATCGGTGCCGTGGACGAGAGTGGAAAACTCACCCCCTTGGGACGCAACCTTGCGCGACTGCCCGTCGACCCGCGCATCGGCCGCATGATTCTTGCTGCCCATGATGAAGGATGCCTCCACGAGGTCCTCATCATTGCGGCAGCTTTGGAGGTGGATGATCCGCGCCTCCGTCCTCCCGAGCGGGCGGCCGAGGCCGACCTCTGCCACGCCCAGTTCCGCCATCCCGAGTCCGATTTCCTCGGCTATCTCAAACTCTGGGACTTCTACCAGTCCCTGAAAGCCAAGCTCTCCCGCAGCCAAATGCAGAAAGCCTGCCAGCAAAATTTCCTCTCCTACAACCGACTCCGTGAGTGGTCGGATATTTTTCGCGAGCTGCAGGA
>NZ_JACIYL010000509.1 GCF_014359955.1 Thermogutta sp.
CTGGTCCGCTTCGTTGACGGCAAACCGGGAGACCGTGACCTTCCCTGGCTCTTGGCTGGTCACCATGATGCGGTTGCCTGCCTCTAATGCGAATTTGCCACTCAGGCGAATATCGTCCCCAAAAAGAACCACCTCCGCCCGGCGGTTCTTCGTGACGTGTACCATAGGGGGCCCTCCTACACGGACAACATGATACCAGAATTGATCTCCCAGATTTTCACCGGCAACAGCGGCGTCGTTGGGATTCAATTCCACAAGCGCTCGGAAGGCACCATAACGGGTTTCCGCACTGGGCGATTTGAGTAGTTCGCGAAGAATTTCTACCGACTCCAGATCGTTGAGTGCACTCAAAGCTGCAAGTGCATAGACCCGAAACGCAGGTTCATCCCGTGCAATCTGGCCCAGCACAGGTGCGGCCTCCGGGCAGTCCAAATAAGCGAGTGCTTCCGCTGCATGGAATCGCACCACCGGCGACGAGGCCGTTAACCCCTTCTTGAGAACCTCGACCGCAGGTGCGCCCAAGGCTTCGAGCTCCAGCGACGCCTGCGGCGCGGTAGCCGGATTAAGCAGCTCGGATTCCAGTTCTCGCAATCGCTGAAGACGAATTTGTTCGTTGTCACGCAGAGGAATGGCCCGGATGACGGCCACATACCGGGGAATATTATTCTTGTACCGCGGGTGAAGTTTCAGCTCGACGTATTCGTTCGTTTTTGCCCGGGCGACACCTTCCTGAAGCCCCCGCTGAACGATGTAAAACCGGCGGTTCACGGCACTTTCAATCCGGGCTGCATTGGCCACCGAGTGATATTCGGGCTTCAGTAACAGACCGAGAGTCCGCGAGCGTTCAGCCACTCCGCCCCCCAGAATGCGTCCCCGCGTCGCATAAATCGGATCCTTTTCGGGATCGGCGGAGGGATCCACAAGCACTGGCCCGGACGCCTTGGCAAGGATGTGGCCCTCCCGAACAGCTCCGCGAAGAATCATCATTTCTCGGAGAGGAACTTCGAGCAAAAATCCACCGCGGAGGCTGGTCGTTTCGCTCCGGGAGGGCACCCGAACTTCGACGTCGAACACGTCCCCTTTTTGAATTCCTGGCCGGAGGTAACCGCGTACCAAGACGAGTGCCGTGTTTTTGGAGGCCAGCACCGTGTTGGGATTCTGCACACCGCGGCGCTGCATTTCCGCCAGCAAAAACTGTCTCTCCGGTGACGGGAGCGGATCGCTTCCGGTTCCGTTGAGACCGGTCACCAGACCGATCGCCTCCACGACGATCGAGTGCAAGCCGTAGGGAACAGCGAGATCACCCACGAGTCGCGGGGGCTTGACCTCGGCCGTTTCACCGAGCACGGGAGATTTCGCCCCCGTCATCCATAGAGAGCACCCGATGATGCAAGGGGCCAGCCCCATGATCACCGGAATTGCTATGACGAACCACAACGAACGAGTTTTCATAACGGCATCCATGCCAGCGTTTCATGGGCCCGGTTCATCCCCGCCGGGTTATTGGCTCCGCCCGGAGGTTGCGTTCCGGCCCGCGTAAAGCAGTCATCCCGTCCCAATGATAGGACGTCATTGTAAACTTGGGGCTGTTTTTCTTTCAATGTCAATTGCTTTGGAGTTGACCCACATCCACTCACCCAAGTCGCCTTCAAAAATTGGCACCGCGGGGTACCAGTTGTGTGGACACACTCCCCAGGTTAGCCTATTTGGGCAGATTGATGTCCTCGCCCACATTTCCCCGCAATATGCCAGATGGTCTTTCGAAGGAGGTCTTCCATGGCATCGTGTCACCCTCTGTGGCCAATCATCATTCCGCTCGTGGGGGTTGGTGTTTGCCTGGGAGAAGCGGAAGTCGCGGTACTCCCCCGTGGGGTCAAGGCGGTCTGGGATATCGAAAAGGCTTACACGCAGACCACCGCAACTCGCGAACGGATTTGCCTCAACGGGCTCTGGCAATGGCAACCGGCAAAAGGGGTTGGAGAGAATGTTCCCGGAGAGGGATGGGGCTTTTTTAAGGTCCCCGGCCCCTGGCCACGCATCACAGATTACATGCAGAAGGACTGCCAGGTGGTCTATCCCCACCCGAAATGGGCCAGCGTCCGATTGCGGGATATTTCCGCAGCCTGGTACCAGCGAACTTTCAAAATTCCAACAGAGTTGGTCGATCGCGAGATCGTGCTTCAAGCGGAATACGTTAATTCCCTCGCCACAGTTTTCATTGACGGCCAAAAAGTGGGTGCGATTGTTTTCCCGGGCGGGGAAGTCAATCTCACCCAATTCTGCAAGCCCGGAAAAACTTATACGCTTTCGATCCTTGTCGAGGCGATCCCTCTCAAAGGAGTCTTAATGGCCTACACGGACAGCAACGCGGCGAGGCAGGTGCAAGGCAAAGTCGATCGGCGCGGACTGTGTGGGGACGTCTTCCTGGTGAGCCGTCCACGAGGTCCGATCATTCGATTTGCTCGGCTCGAGAGTTCCTATCGGCAAGGGAACGTCCGCGTGGTGGCCTCCGTGGTGCGCCCCAATCGCGACCAGCAGTATCGCGTTAAGGTCGTCTACCGAAACGGCGGTAAGACCGTCCGCGAGGTGCTTTCTCCTTTTTTCCAGGCCGCCCAGCTTGATAATGGCCACCTTGTTTTCGATGACGGGTGGCGACCAGACAAAGTTTGGGATATCCATACACCCGAGAACCAGTACCAAGTGGCGCTATCGTTGGTTGACGAGCGGAATGCGGTGGTCGATGAATGGTGGCCTATTCGGTGGGGATTCCGCGAGTTCTGGATCAACGGGCGGGACTTTTATCTCAACGGGACACGAATCTTTCTCTCGGCCGTCCCGCTCGACAACGCGCAGGTGGGCGCTGCGTGGTGCACCTATGAAGCAGCGTGTGAGAGCCTTCGTCGTTTGAAGAGTTTCGGCATCAACTTCGTCTATACCCACAATTATGACTGTCTGCCGGGTTCCCATTTGAGTTTCGACAACCTGCTGCGGGCCGCGGATGATGTCGGGATGCTGGTGGCCCTATCTCAGCCGCATTTTTCCCATTACGATTGGCAATCGCCGGATGCGGATAAAACGAACGGTTATCGGGAGCATGCAGAGTTTTATACGCGAGTGGCGAGCTCCCATCCGTGCGTTGTGATGTATGCAACGAGTCACAACGCGACGGGCTATAACGAGGATATGAATCCCGACCTTATCGACGGCATTCACGATCCACGCGACGGTTGGTCGCTCAACAATGCGCGAC
>NZ_JACIYL010000051.1 GCF_014359955.1 Thermogutta sp.
GAACAGAACGGTTTCTATGTTCGCGATACAAATGATACAATCAACAGATTAGAACAGCTCAACCGATCTAATTTAATTCAGGCAGGATTTGTTACGGCGTTTCTTGTGCTCATCTTTACAGGATTAATGCTTGTCCTTACAGCAGTGCAAACCCTGCGCACCGACGCAAAGATGGCTCAAATCGGTTTGCTCAAAGCCATTGGGATGTCAGAGAGCTTCCTCAGGTGGATGTTTATTGCGGAGTCACTGATTATCTGGTTCCTGGGAACAATTGTTGCCGTTATTACAAGTTTCCTGTTGGGAAAGTACGTAGTCGCACCGGCCCTTATTCCTGAAGCGTCACGCTATGCGAGCCTGGCCTTTCAGTTCCGTCCTGCGATGGTCTCGACGATCGCCTGTTCCGTGGCTGCGTGCTGGATCGTCATGACAGTGCTGACCACGAGAAAGGCCATCGGCACGTCACCAGCCCGTCTGTTGCAAACGCTATAAATCTGATCCCCCTTGTCAGTCGGCACATTTTCCCTGCTGGTGCGGCCCGGTAACGATCGCCCACTCGCATGTGGGGTATTAAACGCTCACAAAGGCCTTTTTCCTGGCTGAGGTGTAGGCTGCGTCCACAAGTTTGGCCATTCTCAGGATCTCGGCGGGGCCGTTGATTTCTGGGGCACGGCCATCCAGAACGCACTGTGCGAAATATTCCCATTCCGCCTGATACGGATTGATCTTTTGGAACGGAAGCGGCTGGAACTTGCGGACCACATCCTTACTCTGTGCCGCGTCGTAGCCGGCCGACCCGAGCCCAAAGATCCCCTCCGCCTTTCCGCCCACACTCTGCCCGACGGTGCCTTCCGTATAAATGGCACCTGCTGAACCGTAGAGCTCCAATCTTGTGCGACTGGCCTCATCCGGGATGCACCAGAAGCAATCGATGGTGGCGTGCGTTCCCGCCTTGAACTCGGCGAGAATCGTGGAGGCGTCCTCCGAGCGGTACGCATGGACCAGGTTGCCGGTCAGCGCCACCAGCCGCCGAATTGGTCCGGCGAAAAACTCGAGGAGATTGAAAAGATGCGTCGCCATATCGATGAGCGCACCCCCGCCCCCGGTCCGCGGATCCTGCCGCCAGGCACCGGGAATCGGCGGATACCAGCAGGAAAGCTGCGCCCGAATGTACACGAGTTTCCCCAGTCGGCCTTCGTCGATCAATCCTTTGATCATCTGATGCGCCCCGTGGAATTTCATCATATAGCCTTCCTGGAGAAACACCTTCCTTCGGCGACAAATATTCACCGCCTTTTTTGTTTCCTCAACGTTCCGCGCCAGAGGTTTCTCGCACAGAATATGCTTTCCCGCCTCCGCGGCCGCTTCTATCTGCTCTAGATGACAATACACAGGAGAAGCAATATAAACAGCCTCTACTTCCGGGTCTGCCAGGAGCGGCTCTATTTCTGAGTAATATCGACGGATGCGGAAAGTCTCCGCAACTTTTTCCACGTCCGTCGGATCCATCACCGCGACGACCCGGACGTTTTTGGCCTTCAGCATTGCGGGAATCGTCCTGCGAAAAGCGATCCCGCCAGCACCGATGACGCCCACCCCGAGCGTCTCTGGCATTGCACGCACCCTCCAGACTGCCAAGCGACTATTCCCGACTCAATTCCCTGCGACACTCGATCGTTTCTTTTGTTCCCCCATCAACTGTATGCCTTAATCACCTTCACCAGGGCCGCTGCGATCTGTTGCATGTCTTCTTCCGAATAGGTCGGATAAGCGAAACAGGTAAAGGTATGCGTCTCGTGCCAGCGGGCATTCGGAACTTCTACCTTGGAATAATCGACACTTTCTGGATCAGTATATTCCCTGGAGGTAAAAGGAAACCCCGTCCGGCCAAAACCGCGGTGCTCTCGGTATGCCCGCTCCGTATGACATTGCGGCCAGAAGACCTTCCATACGGGCGCTCCTTCGGCAATTGCAGCGCGCACAAATTGCTGAATATCGCAGCCCATATTCTCAATATCAAGCGAAAAGGCGCACACATAGAAACCGTTGCGGCGCTCCTCGGTATCAATCGGGCCGTATTTCACTTGCGGTAAGGGCATGAGGGCGTCCATCAGAATATGGGCGTTGCGGCGGCGGCGGGGCAAATTCCATGTGTCGATGCGATCGAGCTCGGCCAGCCCGATGGCAGACTGCATTTCCGTCATTCGATAGTTCCACCCCAGTCGGGTGTGGATATACGGGAGCTTTTGCTCCAGTTCCAGGAGATTGAGACGTTCCTTGACGTCGTAACCGTGATCGCGGAAACTGCGGGCTTCCCAGGCGAGGTCCTCATCGTCGGTGGTTACCATGCCGCCCTCTCCTCCCGTGGTAAAGGTCTTGTTCTGACAGAAGCTGCAGGCCGCCATATGGCCGAGCGTTCCCGTCTTTCTGCCTTTGTATTCACCGCCGTAGGCTTCCGCATTATCTTCAATGACATAGAGGTTATATTTCTTTGCGAAGGCATTAATTTTGTCCATATCGCAGACATTGCCATAAAGGTGGACAGGAATAATCGCCCTTGTCCGTTTGTTGACGAGTTTTTCCGCCGATTCCACACTGATGCAGTGGTCCTCGATGTTGACGTCGGCGAATCGAGGAATGGCCCCTGCTTGGAGAACAGCGAAGCTTGTGGCGATAAACGTGTAGCTGGGCACGATGACTTCATCGCCGGGACCGATTCCGAGGGCCGAGAGCGCCACGTGCAGGGCCGCTGTGCCTGAGGAAACAGCCACGGCAAACCGGCTCCCCTGCCACTGGGCAAAACGGCGTTCAAACTCCATGCCCAGCGGACCAGTCCAGTAGTTCACACGGCCTGAACGGAGGACCTTCTCCACGGCCTGGATGGCTTCCTCGGTGAACTGAGGCCAGCCGGGCAACTTGTTGGTCACCGCCCGGGGTCCCCCATCGATCGCGAGTTTCTGCGAGACAATCGCCTCATAAGACATAACCCACCTCCTTCTCCTGCGTCCAAAGTTTCGTTTTTCGATGAAAATTCGCCTTTAAGTTGGCTGCCAAAGTTTTAGCGGATTTTATTTCCTCAAACAAGTCAGGGGAGGTTGCCCCGAGCTTGGAAGCTCACACCGGGCACGACAAGCGTGCCCCTCCGAATCCTTTTTCGGAGGGACCTGCTCGTCAGGTCCGTCTGCCCAACATTGGATAACGCATTTCCCGCTTTCCGCGGGCACGACAAGCGTGCCCCTCCAGCGATCGCGCGGGGAGCTGCTTGTCAGCGCTGCCTTTGACGTGCCGGTGGAACGCTGCCGTCCGGTGACGTACACTGATGGGGTTGCCTGCCCTGGCCCGACTGTCACTCCCGAGCGCTGGCCTGTCCGCTTTCTGCCGCACACCGTGCCATCCGCAATTAAAATAGAAGCGGTTTGCCTGCGCCCCCGTCGTGAAGTGTTTCGGCGGAACTTCCGCGGGCTCGTGGTTTGTCCTGAGCCACCGAGTTTAAAAGAAAAAGAAACTTTTGGAAGCAGTCCATTTTTCCTGCGAAAGGAGGAATCGCCATGCGTCAACGACTGACAAAGACGCCATTTGGCTGCGTGGCCACCGTCTTGGCGGGAATTGTCTTCGTCTGGGGAACATCCGCCTGTCTTGGGGAGACCTCCGCGGTCGGCAAGCGGGTGGTGTTCATTGCCGGCCGACCCAGCCATGGCTTCGGCAGCCACGAGCACAATGCGGGCTGCCTGCTTTTGGCCAAAAAGCTCAAGGAGGCCCTGCCTGCCATTGAGACGGTCGTGTACACGAACGGCTGGCCGGAAAAGAAGGATGCTCTGTCCGGTGCCAGCACGATTGTGATCTTTGCTGACGGTGGGGGACGGAACATCATCGCGCAGCATCTGGCGGAGCTTGACGCGGCCATCAAAGAGGGGGCGGGTCTGGTGGTCTTGCACTATGCCCTGGAGGTGGCCTCGCCTGAAAGTCGAGAAAAGATGAAGTCCTGGGTCGGGGGTTATTACGAAACGTTCTGGTCGGTCAATCCGACCTGGGTGGCGGAATTTAAGGAGCTTCCGGATCATCCCATCACTCGCGGGGTTAAGCCTTTTAGCATCAACGACGAATGGTATTACCACATGCGTTTTGTGGACGATATGAAAGGCGTGACGCCGATTCTCACGGCGATTCCACCGGACCGCACCCGAATGGGACCCGACGGTCCGCATAGCGGGAATCCGGCCGTTCGGGCGAGAAAGGGCATGCCCGAACACGTTGCCTGGGCCTATGAACGGCCAGACGGTGGACGGGGATTTGGATTTACCGGCGGGCACTTTCACTGGAACTGGGCTCACGATCAGTACCGGACCGTGGTCCTCAACGCGATTGCCTGGACGGCACATATTGAGATCCCGCCCGAGGGATTGAAAACCAAAACGCCGACGATCGACGAACTTTTGGAAAATCTCGACGAACCGATGCCCAATAATTTCGATCGTCAGGCTCTGCAGAAGCAAATCGAGCAGTGGAACCAGCCGTGAGGGCACCTCAGCCCAGGGCGGTTGGCTGCGTGATTGTAGCCGAAGTCCCTCGTCATTTTGTGTGTGAATGTCCGCGTGAGAAAGTCGATTCTGGGTTTTCTATCGCTGATCATTTTCATCCTCGGGGTGGCTCATCTCCGGGGAGACGCCGCGGAGGACGGCCCATCGCGGGTCTCGGCTGCGGCGGAGCCGCCATTCCGCCTGGCCCTGCTGGGAGATCCTGACTGGAGTGCGGGAACCGTCCGCTACGCGCTTCAGGCGATGGGGGCTGTCAATGGCGTGGCACTGGAAGTGCGTGAAATCCCTGCCAAAGGTCGGCCCCTTGAAGAGCTTCTCGCCGGGCTCGCCTCGTCCGATCAGGGAGGTGAGCAGTCGGGCTATCGGTTTGAAGCGGTGGTGGTTTACGATCCGGCGGCGCGACTTCTTGTCCAGCGGAAGGCCGGCGTGCTGGCCGACAATCTTCACGTCCTCAGCAGTCTGGCTCCGCATGTGTTGTGGGTGCTCTCGCCCATGCCCCGCATCAACGCGGCCCTGGAGGCCGAGCGCGTCAGCGTCCTCACGCGGGCGGGGGATTTCCCGGCGCTCCGTCCGCTCTCCGGGTTTGCAGCGTTGAGTATGCTTCAAAAACGCGGGGGTTCTGCACCGTGGATGAACGATTTGACCTCCGATCGCGCCACGAGTCTCGGCGACTACGTGACGGCCATCCTCATTGCCGCGTCCCTTTGGGAGATCAAGCAACTGCCCGCGGAAATTCGCCTCGGTTCGGGAGCCTCCCTCACGATTCCCGCAGAAGCCCTGCCCATCCTGAGCGAACTGGCCCACGCCGTGCACACGGGCACGGTGGCACTGCCCGAGATCGCCTGGGACTATGCCCCGGAGCTTGCCGAACCGGTTCAATTGCGGACGGCGCAGGGGCCTGTTTTTTACGATGGGACGGGTATAGTGCCAGGACTTTTCGACTGGCAGGGTGATGGCCGACCCGAGTTGATTCTCAGTGCCCGAGGAACCGGCGAATGCCAGGTCTGGAGCTTCGACGGCGGTAAACTGGGGCCCAGCCCCCTGATAAGCTGGAAAATGGGGGCACCCAACTGCCCGTGGAATACGCTCTCCGGCAGCGAAGTGACGGTCTTCCAGGTTCTGGATTTCGATCAGGATCGTCGTCCCGATTTTCTGGTGGGAACGAGCACGGGAGAACTCGCCCTCATTCGAGGCCGGCCAGATGGCACTTTTGGAGCAGCGGAGAAGTTGGTCAACGAAAAGGGGGAAGCGCTTCGCATCCCCTACCTGTTCTCGGCCCAGTTGGGCCACCTGTCCAAAGAGCTCACCTGGACACTCGTGGCAGGAGATCAAGCGGGAAACGTCTTCCTTGTCTTCCAGCAGGGGTCGATCGAAAAACCCGTTTGGACGGCCCCAGCGGCGCTGCAGATTGGCCGGTGGGAACTCCAGCTTGAAGGGGCGGCGGCCCCGGCGTTTGCTGATTGGGACCGCGACGGCCGCATGGACCTCGTCGTGGGTTCGCGATCCGGCAGCGTTGTCTGGGTGCGGAACGTGGGCACAGAAGAAAAGCCGGTATGGGACTTTCCGCTCACTCTGGTCACCGCCATTGCGGAAGAGAGCGTTTTGCCGATCCCTCATCGCGGCAACGGACGAGGAGAATTATGGCGGCCGTGCCCCGGCTGGAGTCCCTGCCCCATCGCGGCCGATATCAACGGAGACCATCTCCCCGACCTGATTCTGGGCGATATCAACCGCCGGGTGGTACAATTCCGGGACCTGACGCCGGAGGAACGGGCCGAAGTGGAAAAGCTGCTCCAACAGCGGGATGAGTTGCTGCAAAAGATGCAACAGGAGGGACCAGGCCAGGAGTCGGCGCTGCGGGCGGCGCTTTGGGAAGTGACCCTGGCCCTGTTGGAGAAATCTCGCGATCGGCGATATGAACGATGCGGCTGGGCATGGTATTTCCAGCGGAAGGCGCTGGCAGCTCCGCGACCGTAGAAACCCAGCGCAGTAAGTGGGGATTGTTCTTCCGTTGAATTGCGCGAAATGACTTGACAGATCAATTTCGACAGATAAAAATGCAGTTGGCTCGCTATGGTGGCAGGCGTGAAGGGAGCGGCCGCGCGGTGATATCACCACAGATTCCCGCCTGGCGCGTGATCATTATCTCTGCCGCGTGAGTACAACGATTTTTCAATAACGCGTTCACGAGGTGTGAGTGAACGTGATCTCAAAAGAAGGAGATCAACCATGGCCGACAAAAACGACCGGCGAGAATTTCTGGCCCGAACGGTCCTGGGGACGGCAGGCGCGGCGGCGGCGCTGAGTTTGGAAGAACGAATCCTTCTGGCGGCCCTCCAGGAGGGAGCTCCTCAGAAGTCGCAAGCTCCGGCGGATGATCGGCCCATGCCTTACGGTCAGATCGGCAAGCTGAAGATCAGCCGCATGATCATCGGGGGGAACCTGATCGGCGGCTGGGCCCACAGCCGGGATCTCCTCTATGTCTCCCGGTTGTTCAAGGCGTATAACACCGACGAAAAGGTCTTTGAGACACTCGCCCTGTGCGAATCGCACGGCATCAACACGGTCCAGCTCGATCCTGCCTGCATCAACGTTTTCCACCGCTATCTCACCGAGCGCGGGGGCAAGATGCAGGCCCTCGTTTGCATTCACCCCGATGCGGACGCGGGCAAGGTGAAGAGCCAGATCGAAGATCTTTTGAGCAAAGGCGCCACTTTTCTCTATACGCACGGGGAAGCCACCGACCGACAAACGATGGCTGGTCGGCTGGATATCCTCGCCAAGACGATCGAGCTTATCAAGCAGGCCGGGGTCCCCGCGGGAATCGGAAGCCACTCCCTGGAAACCCCCATGCAGTGCGAAGCCCAGAACGTGGGCGCCGACTTTTACGTGAAGACTTTCCATCACGATCAATACTGGTCGGCCACCACGCCGGAAAATCGCCAGGAATGGTGCTGGTATCTGCCGCAGGGCCACGAGGCCGGCAGTTACCATGACAACATGTGGTGCCTGGACTGGAAAAAGACGGCCGAGTTCTTCAAGACCGTCAAAAAGCCGTGGATTGCCTTCAAGGTACTGGCCGCCGGCGCTATCCACCCGCGGATGGGATTCCCCTTCGCGCTCCGCAACGGTGCGGATTTCGTCATCGTGGGGATGTTCGACTTCCAGGTGGCGGAAGACGTTGCCATGTTCAAGGACGCCTACTACAAAGTGGGCAATCAGCGCGAGCGCGAATGGTACGCATGAACGGCTGATTCCCGGCGTGTTCAACGGCCGATCGCGCCCGACAGAGTTCCGACAGCCCGGACAGATGAACTCTCCGCTGCGGGATCGCAGGGAGTTGGGCATTACGGCTTTCTGCCTGGTTTGTTCCCCTGATGCGCTCGCTCGGTCATCCCGTGATGACGTCCTGCGGCGCGAGGGCTTTGAATACTGCGAACAGCTTCTTCGATCTCTCCCGTCCCCATTGGGGTGCGCGGCTTGGGGGTCATAATACTCTTGGGTGGATTTATACGCCCCACATTATGGATCACCCTTGACAGTCGCCTCGCTTTGCAAAAACTCTGTGGACAACCGGCACCGGGTTGGTAAGATAGAAATTGGGTTGTTGGCGGATGGACGCGCACCTACGTTGGAAGTTTTACGGGAATTGATTTATTCGGCCTCTTCTCTGTTCCGGCCCCGTCGTTTCGCCCACGGTTGCGAGCGGCGGGGTTTTTTTGCGGGCCTTTTAGGTCGATCACCCCGCCCGTGACGCCGCTACCTCGTGAATTTGCTCGGCTAATCCCGGTTGTTGTCTGCGAGTAACAAGGGAGCGCGATCCGCGGCGAGGGATTCGCTGGGAAAGAAATGGGACGCGCAGGCGATGGGAGGGCCCGGTTCCACCCCGGCCAATGATATGCGATGGAATACGTTCCCCGCTGGGACGCCGTGGAGGGCGTTCCTCCAATAAACGCGGATCCCACCCCGGCCCTGGGACCGGTAGGGGCAATTCATGAATGGCCCCTACCCCACGACATGCGTGCCTCCGGAGGGACGTGCTTGTCACGTCCGCCTTCCGGAGGGACCTGCTTGTCAGGTCCGATGAACACCGATTGATGCCCCATCTCTCCTGACCGGGCACGACGAGCGTGCCCCTCCGACCTTTTCCGGAGGGACCCGCTTGTCGGGTCCGTCGTTCAGCGTTCGATCATCGATTTCCTGTCACCGGGCACAACAAGCACGTCAAACCGCTGCCTTTTTGGCACACCGTATGTAGAATTGGGGAACACGGGACGCGCATTTTCCCATGATGGAAAGCCACGGGGCTTGGTTTTCCGTGCAGGAAAGGCTTCATCGCGGGCTTCCTGTCCGGTGCCGGTCCCGTACTGACGTCGTTTCCATGACAAAAGGGAGGGTATAAACATGACCAGCGACAAAGGGTTGCCGAGGAAAACAAAACGCATCGTTCGTCGGCCTGCGACGCGCTATGCCCATCTTGTGAAACGGATGCGGCAGCGGATGCTTCAGCGACCCCGCAAAGGTCGCCCGGTTTGATACCAAGTGAGGATGGTCGTCGACGGCGATCGGTGAGGCGACGTGGATTCCGGCAGGGACTAACTCAGTCACATAAGGAGACAGCATGGGCTACCGAACACTCCGCCAGTGCGTGAATGACCTCCTGGCCACCGGTCAGATGATTCGGATCGACGTGCCGGTGGATCCGGACCTGGAAATGGCGGCCATTCAACGGCGGGTCTTCAAGGCGGGCGGTCCCGCTCTCTATTTCGCTTCGGTTCGCGGATGCCGCTTCCCCATGGTGAGCAACCTGTTCGGGACGATGGAGCGCATCCGCTATATTTTTCGTGATACTCTGGATCATCTCGCCAAGCTCATTTCGCTGGGCATCGACCCGGCCGACTGGCTGCGGCGCCCCCGACTTCTCATGAAACTCCCGTGGTGGGGCTGGCGGGCCTGGCCGAAACTCGTTCGCCGCGGTCCCGCCATCGCCCATGAAATCAGCCTCCGGCAGCTTCCCAAGCTCCGCTCGTGGCCCAACGATGGCGGCGCGTACATCACGCTTCCCCTGGTGTATACGGAGGACCCTGCCCGGCCCGGCTTTGCCCATTCCAACCTGGGAATGTACCGCGTCCAAATCACCGGTGGGAAGTATGATCCCGACTGCGAAGTGGGTCTCCACTACCAGATCCATCGCGGGATTGGCGTCCACCACGCGAAGGCCATCGAGATGAAGCAAAAGCTGCGGGTCAATGTGTTTGTGGGGGGTGCTCCAGCGATGACGGTGGCCGCCGTCATGCCACTTCCTGAGGGAATGAGCGAGCTGTTCTTCGCCGGGGTTTTAGGGGGACATCGGATTCCCATGATCAAGCAGCCGGAAGGCCTGCCCATCTACGCCGAGGCCGATTTCGTCCTCACGGGATACATTGAACCCAAGAAGCTCTTGCCCGAAGGTCCGTTCGGAGATCACCTCGGTTATTACAGCCTGGCGCACGATTTTCCCGTGATGCGGGTGGAGCATGTCTATCATCGCCCGCAGCCGATCTGGCCGTTCACGGTAGTGGGGCGACCGCCCCAGGAAGACTCCATGTTCGGCAAGCTCATTCACGAGCTCGTCGGACCGGTGATCCCGAAAACGATTCCCGGCATCCGTGCGGTGCACGCGGTGGATGCCGCAGGCGTGCATCCGCTCCTCCTTGCCATCGGCAGCGAACGCTACACCCCGTACGACGAGCGCAAACGCCCTCAGGAGCTTCTGACGCTGGCCAACGCGCTCCTCGGTCATGGACAACTCTCTCTCGCCAAATACCTGTTCATCGCGGCTGGCGAGGACAATCCTGAGTTGAGCGTCTATGAGGTCGATGATTTTCTGCGACACATTCTGGAGCGCGTCGACTGGCGGCGGGATGTCCACTTTCAAACGTGCACCACGGCAGACACGCTCGATTACACAGGGGGCGCGCTCAATCAGGGTTCCAAAGTCGTGATTGCAGCAGTGGGCAAACCCCGGAGAACGCTGCCCGTCGCCCTCGATTCCCGGATTCGGATTCCGGAAAATCTGGGGTTTTCTGATCCGCGGGTGATGCTGCCGGGCATTCTCGTGGTCCAGGGCCCGCCGTTTTCCCGCAATGAACAGGGGGAAGACGAGAACATCAAAAAGTTCTGCGCTTCCTACACGCGGCAGGATGCGATCAATCTCTTTCCGCTCATTGTTGTGGTGGATGACAGCGAGTTCACCGCGCGGACTCTCGACAATTTTCTGTGGACGACGTTCACCCGGAGTGATCCGGCGGGCGATATTCACGGGATCGAGGAATTCATCCACAAGAAGCACTGGGGGTGTCACGGCTCGTTGGTCATTGATGCCCGCGCCAAGCCGGAGCATCCGCCGCCCCTTGTGGAAGATCCGGAGATCGTGCGGCGGGTGGAATCGCTGGCCGCCCCGGGCCAGCCCCTCCACGGCATCATTTAAGTTGGCCGTCATTCCAGCCGATGGCGGAACAGCTTCGGAGCGGCACGCTCATCGTGCCCGGTGAGGAGGGATGGGGCATCCATCGGTGTTCATCGGACCCGACAAGCGGGTCCCTCCGGAAAAGATCGGAGGGGCACGCTTGTCGTGCCCGGGGAAACGCAATTGATCATCGAACGTTGCGCTGCGGACCCGACAAGCGGGTCCCTCCGGAAGGCGGACCCGACAAGCACGTCCCTCCGGAAAAGGTCGGAGGGGCACGCCTGTCGTGCCCGTGCAAAAGGGAATGGATAATCCAACGTTAATCGGCGGACC
>NZ_JACIYL010000510.1 GCF_014359955.1 Thermogutta sp.
TGGACCGGCATAATCAGCCATTTATGGGACTTTGGTCCACGCTGCCCGATGGTACCGGCGTGCAGGCAGTGTATGGCAACTTCACCTGGAACCCGCTGTCGGTATTTGAAGCACGACCTGTGCCAGGATCGCATAAGATCGTGTTTACGGCATCAGCCCATCATTCCATCACTGGAGGAAGCCTGGTTTTGCTCGATCCTCGCCAGGGAACTGATGACGAAGCGCCTCTCACCCGCCTCACGCCGGAAGTTTGCTTCCCGGAGAGCGAGGGCTGGCCTGCCCATTATTACGCCAATCCGTATCCTCTCAGTGAGAGATTCTTTCTCGTCTCCTGGAGCGATAAACCTCTCGCAGACCATGGGGGCCAAATGGACGATGCCGGTCCGGGCCTGTACCTGTATGATGCCTTCGGCAATCTTCATCTCATTTACCGGGATTCCAGGATTGGCTGTGAGTGCCCTCTTCCTTTGGCTCCGCGTTCACGACCTCCCGTGGTAGCGGGCGAATCCCCGGCTTTTTCGTCGCCCACAGCCACCTGTACGATCGTCGATGTTTACACGGGAATGCCCACCGTGGCACGCGGAGCGGTGAAAAAACTTCGCATTGTGGGACTCCCCGTCAAAACGCATCCCACCATGAATTATCCCGAACTGGGTTTGACCCATGAGGATCCTGGGAAGTTTGTGCTGGGCACAGTGCCGGTGGAATCAGACGGCTCAGCGTGTTTTCGCGTCCCTGCAGGGGTATCCATTTTCTTCCAGGCACTCGATGAACGAGGGATGGCCCTCAGAACGATGCGCTCAGCGGTCTATTTCCAGCCTGGGCAGTCTGCAAGCTGTATTGGGTGCCACGAGTCGCGACAGATGGCGCCGCCGAACAGAGAGATCGCAGCGCTCAGAAAGGGGCCGCAGCCAATTCAGCCAGGGCCCGTGGGAAGCTGGCCGTTCGATTACAATGAACTCGTGCAGCCGGTTCTGGATCGCCACTGTGTGAATTGCCAAAATCCCTCCGGGGAGGGTAAGAAATGGGATCTCACCTCGAGCCATTCGTGGGAGACGCTCGTGCGTTACGGCAAGCCAAGTTTGACGGACCTTGTAACAGAAGGATACAATCGGGGCCGGTCTCTCCCCGGGGAAGGGTTGGCCGCCCGTGCCCCGTTAGTTTCCCTGCTTACGAAAGGCCATTATCAGGTCGCCCTGCAAACCGAAGATTGGGAACGGCTCATCACTTGGATGGATCTCTATGGCCAGAAGCGAGGACACTTTGACGACGCCCAGTATCAAGAGCTGGTGAACCTCCGAGAGCAATGGAGGGGGGAGTTGGTCGGCATGGCGAATATGGCACAGTGACCCCACTGAATAGTTAGCGCGTTTTAGCGGATGCCATTTCTGTGTGAAAGCATTGCCGTTGAGTGTATTCCCATAAGCAGCAAATCAGACAACGGATCAGGCCATGCGAGGGGAAATCATCGCGATTGGTGACGAGATCACGAGCGGTCGAATCCTCGACACCAATAGTCAGTGGCTCAGTGTGCGTCTCGAAGATTTGGGGATTCGTGTGCTCTTCCACACGGTGGTAGGTGATGAACTTCAAGCCATGGTGGCTGTGTTTCGTCAGGCCATCGACCGGTCTGATGTGGTCATCACGACGGGCGGACTCGGACCCACAGCGGATGATCTGACCCGAGAAGCACTGGCCAACGCGACCGGACGGCAACTGGTTGAATTTCCCGAGGCCCTCGAACATATTCGCCAGTTCTTTCAGGCACGACAGCGTCCCATGCCGGAGCGCAATCGGGTCCAGGCGGCCTTTCCGGCGGGAAGCGACATGATCCACAATCCGCGGGGAACCGCACCAGGTATTTTCCTCGCGGTGCCTCGTGATGGTCGATCGCCCTGTTATTTCTTCTGTTTGCCAGGCGTGCCATCGGAAATGCGGGAAATGTGGCCCCAGGTGGAGGAGCGACTCCGTCGTCTCGGAGCGGGACGCGAGTATATTCTCCATCGGGACATCAAATGTTTTGGAGCGGGCGAAAGTCAGGTGGAGGCTATGCTGCCAGACCTTATCCGCCGGGGCCGCGATCCTCTGGTCGGCATCAATGCCTCGCAGAACACGATCATCCTCCGCATTTCCACCCGCGGCGCGAACCGGGAGGAATGCGAAGCCAAGGTGGAACCGGTGGTTCGGACGATCTACAGCATCCTTGGCGATCTTATTTTTGGCGAGAACGAGACCGAGTTGCAGGATGTCGTTATCGCGCAGCTTCGCGCCCAACACCTCTCGCTTGCCCTGTTAGAAACAACGACGGCGGGACTGGTCAGCGAATGGTTGAGCGGAGCGGAGAAAACACAGCACCAGACATACCGCGGGGCACTCATCGTGGAGGATCTGTCAAGGGCAGAAAAACTTTTGGCAGGCGTCAGCAACCGGCCGCAGCCGGCTGAAAGCGGCGAACCCGATTCGGCGTTGGGAGTGAGCCCCGCATCCTTGGCGCACCGTGTGGCGCAACTTTTCGGGACGGAGATCGGCGTTGTAGCGGGGCCGCTTCGATTCCTGAACGAAGACGGCACTCTTGCCGAGTTTTCGCTCGCTGTCTGTCAGGGCCAGCGCGTCCTGGAAAAGACAATTCGTTTCAACAGTCATCCCGATTTTCGCCAAATCACCGTCGCTAGACACATCCTCAACACGCTCCGTTTGTGGCTCAGAAACGGGACTTGAGGGATCGGACGGAGTCCGGGGTGAATGGGGCCAAGGGATCGAAAAGACGGATTCACGAGCGGTCGAACAGGCCCGACTTGCGAATGGCACGCCACAGACGCCATCCCCAGACGACGCTTATGCCGGCTCCCAGCGCGCCGGGAAAAGAGAGATTCTGCATGTGACCGTTGAAAAGGCTCCCGATCCAGGGAAGATCGCCCAAAAGGGGCGGCACCTGAAAAGCGAGCATCAGGGAACAGCCCACAAACAGCGCACTGGCCAGCAATCCGGAGACGAGTCGATTGGCGGAGGGCTCCAGGCCACGGTGTTCCAGGCGGATGTCGAACTGACCGCTTCGGATATGGTCGAAGAGGTCCAAGAGGTTTTGGGGAAGAGCGTCGATCAGGTGTTGAAAACGCCACGTAGCGCGACGGAGCTTTCGCAATCGCCGCCGCAGAGAGAATTGCTGCCAGAAGAATTGTTTCTGGTATTCCTCGATCACGTACAGAAGGTGAAATTTGGGATTGAGAAGCTGGGCAGTGCCCTCGAGA